>JAAYZF010000039.1 GCA_012514975.1 bacterium | reverse complement strand
TCCGCATGAGCACCAGCTCCGTCAGCGCATCCTGAAGGCGACCGAGATGCTGCGGCAGGACACCCAGACGATCACGGCCATCGCTTACGAACTGGGCTTTGCGGACAGCAGCCATTTCTGCCGCCGTTTCAAGCACATCATGGGGGTGACACCCCAAGCCTACCGCAGGCATGCATCGCCGTGCTGAAGCCGCGTGCGGAGTGGTGAAGCGCGGGATGCACGTCTTTCCCCCGGTGGTTCATGACGATGGTGATTTTGTCCAACGACCTGTGATATCATGCAAGTATTTCCGCGCACAACGTGCTATCATGTCCACCATGGCCCGCGCGGCGGTCGCGCCGGCATGATACAACATCCAATGGAGAACGAACCATGCGCACATCTTCCCTGCTTCACGCCGGCATCGTTTGTGCCGTCTTGGTGTCAGCAGTCCGGGCGGAATTGATCTGCTACGAAGGTTTTGGCTACGCGCCGATACACAACATCAACGGATTGAGCGGTAGCGGCGATTTCGGCTTCATCTCGCCGTGGTCCTATCCTACGGGCAACAACCGCGTGACTGTTGCCGGCCCCGGGCTTGCGTATGCCAACCCGCCCGGATTCGCGTCGACGCTGATCACCAACGCCAACCGCATAATGCGCACCAACCTCGGGTTCGGCGCGCCCACGCGCGACATCGACGTCGCCCCGTTTCCACACTTGGTAGACGAGAACGGCAACCTCGGCAGAGCAGGGACTACCAACTGGTTCGCCGTTCTCTTCCGCGCCGAAAGCGGCCTGGCGGGCCAGGGCTTCTCCGTGATCCTTGGCAACAGCCAGGACAATGCCAGCCCCGACAAGCAGCACAACCTCGCGATGGGACGCATCGTCACGTCCACGAATGTCTGGCACTTCAACCAGCACGGTCGCGCGACCGGGTACTCCTCCGCGGTCATCGTTCCGGGCGAGACGATGCTGCTTGTCGCGAAGCTTCTGTTCGGGCCTGATGGCGGAACGAGCGACGCGGCCTATCTGTGGGTGAACCCGGTGCTCACCAACGAGCCCTCCGAGGCGTCAGCGGATGCCAGCATGACCGCGCTGAATGACATCTATTACAGGAGGATTCTGATGTACGGGCCCAACGTGGCGGCCGTCACCGGCTCCGTGGATGAAATCCGCGTCGGCGAGGAGTGGCAGGATGTCGTGCCGACGTCTGCCACCATCAAACCGGACCCGCCGGTGAATACGGCACCCGCGGACGGCGCAGTGGGCGAACCCGTGACGCCGACGTTTTCCGCGTCCGCGTTCAGCAACAGCGGCGCGCCATGGGACACGCACAGCGAGAGCCAGTTCTCCGTCACCTCGCTCGACGGTGCCAGTTGGGCAGTGACCACAGGCGCGGTGACCAGCATCATAGTACCGGCGGGCGCCTTGCGTGGATCAACCCGCTACACGTGGCGCGTGCGGTACAAGGGCACGAACAGCATGGACTGGAGCGCCTGGTCGGCCGCCACGCGGTTTGAAACGGCCCATTCAGGCGACCCCGTGCTCGTGTGCTACGACGGCGCAGCGTACGACGTCACCAATATAAGCATCCACGGCTACGACGGCGGCACCAGCTGGGCCGGCCCATGGGAACGCGTGGGCACGGTTGGCTACTGGACGACCGTGCGCATCGAATCGCCCGGGCTGTACCACCAGTTCACCGCCCCGGTCGAGTACCTTGCAGCGACCAACCACCGGTTCTATCTCAACAAGGAGAGCGTGGACTTTTCCGCTGTTCCCATCGATGTCAGGCTGTCGCGCCTGACGCGGAAGGCTGGAACGGATGGCGCGGCCCATCTTCTTACCGCGGGCAATATGTACGGCAAGGCGGGCACGACAAACTGGTTCAGCTTCCTTGCCCGCTATGAAGAGGGCGACACCGCGTGCAAGATCGGTGTCGACTTGAACGCCGCGTACTCGGGCAATGAGCCTTTCCTCTTCTTCATGGGAAAACCGGCGGGCGCCGACTCGTGGGGACTGCAGGCGCCGGGAGGCCTGATGACGGCCTCGGGCGTGAACGCGGTCGACGGCTCGACAGCACTGCTCGTAACCAGGCTCGTTCACGGCGCCGGCGGGGCAACTGCGCATCTGTGGGTCAACCCCGTCTCACGCACCGAACCGCAGGATGCGGCCGCAACGGTGCTGGGCGACATCCCGGGGTTCGAGTTCCGCTATCTGGGCATCGTTGCATCAGCAGCGGGATTGGCGCCGAGTGCCGGCATTGACGAAGTGCGCTTTGGCGACCGCTGGGAGGCGGTCATGCCCGCAGGTGAAGCGCCACCCGAGCCGGTTGGCACACCCACCAACGAGGCGCCGGCGCACGGAGCGGTGAATGTGCCGGTGGCCGCCGTCGTAACGGCCTCGGGCTTCAATGGCGCCGGCGCCGGTGATGTGCACACCGCGAGCGAGTTCCGTTTCCGTTCCCTGGACAACATCGAGGTGAGCGTATACACGAGCGGCCTGACGTCCATCACGGTGCCTCCGGGCGTGCTCAACGCGTCGACGCGCTACTTCTGGAAGGTACGGTACAAAGGCGTGATCAATGCCAACTGGAGCGAGTATTCGAGTGAAACGAGCTTCGACACGGTGCACGGCAGCGCCGGGCTGATTGCGTACGACAGCGCCGAGTACCCGGCGACGACAGGCGGCATCATGGGCCGCGCCGGCGGCTGGGGGTGGGCCGGCGGCTGGGTCTGGACCTGGTTTGGCTCCGGGGAGAGCTATGAGACGCGCGTGAACGTCTCAGGGCCGGGACTGGCATATGGTGATCCGGAGTGAGATATAATAGAAAGTTGTGTTTGAAAAGATAAGAGCGTATCCTATTGGTGCAATAGTATTTAACCAAAGCACCCCGAGGGGTGCGGCCAAAAGGATACGCCCATGCAAGATGATACCACAATTCGGTTTGAGAAGCGAGAGGGAGCGGCACAAACGGCGCTGGAAGGGATTCTGAGGGACGGGGCACGGCGGTTGCTGCAGGAAGCGATTGAAGACGAAGTGAACGCGTACATCAGGGGACGTGTGGAAGATCGGATGGAAGACGGCACGCGACGGTTCGTACGCAACGGCTACAAACCGGAGCGGGAACTGGTAACGGGCATCGGGCCGCTGGCCGTTCGGCAGCCACGGGCACGGGACAAAGCGGGGCAGGAACGGTTCAGCAGCGCGATCCTGCCGGCGTTCATGCGACGGACGCCGAGTGTCGACACGGTGATCCCGGTACTGTATCTCAAGGGAGTGGCAACGGGTGACTTCAGCGAGGCGCTCAGCGCGCTGCTGGGGCCGAACGCGACAGGGCTCTCGGCCGCGAACATCGTGCGGCTCAAGCAAGGCTGGCAGGATGACTATACCAAGTGGAGCACACGGAATCTGAGCGAAAAGGTGTACGTGTACTGGTGGGCGGACGGCATCCACTTCAATGTGCGTCTGACGCCCGAACGGCCATGCATGCTCGTGCTGATGGGCGCACTGAAAGATGGCACGAAAGAGCTGGTAGCAATCGACGACGGTCATCGGGAGAGCAAGGAATCGTGGCAGGCACTGCTGCGCGACGTGAAGGCCCGTGGGCTGCGCCGGGGTCCGAGGTTGGCCGTTGGCGACGGCGCCCTGGGCTTCTGGGCGGCATTGGAAGAGGAATATCCCGACACCGATGAGCAGCGCTGCTGGGTGCACAAGACGGCCAACATGCTCGACAAGCTGCCCAAGAGTGTTCAGCCGCACGCCAAACGGCTGATCCACGACATGTACCTGGCGCCGAGCAAGGCGGAGGCAGTGAAGGCGTATGAACGGTTCGTCCGCGAATACGGCCCCAAGTATGCCAAGACGGTGGAATGCCTGGCGAAAGATCGTGACGTGCTGTTCACCTTCTACAACTACCCGGCTGAACACTGGTCGCATATTCGCACGACCAATCCGATCGAGTCAAGCTTCGCCACGGTGCGTCACCGCACGCGCCAGACCAAGGGCTGCGGCTCGCGCCTGGCGACCTTGACCATGGTGTTCAAACTCTCGATGGAAGCAGAAAAACACTGGCGAAAGCTCAACGGCAGTCAGCTCATCGTCCAGGTCATGGAAGGAAAAGCGTTCGTCGACGGTGTCCTGCAGGAGGCCGCCTGAATGACAAAACGGGATGCGCTCAACAGCTTCTCAAACACAACATTTGACAATATCTCATCCGGAGTTCGGCGGGGTCAGCAACCGGTTCGTCACGGACGATGTCGGGTACAACCCGGAGGGCAACCAGGCCGCGGCCACGCAGTCGCGCGCATTCAGGCACCTCAGGCATGATGGTGTCATGCACCTGCTTACCACAGGGAACTACTACGGCCGGCCGGGAACGACGAACTGGATTGCGTTCCTCGCCCGCTACCAGTCCGGGGACATAACGGCGCGCTATGGTGTCGAAGTGACGCCGTCCACGCAGGACCTTCCGGCAGACCGGTTCTTCATCGGAAAGTTGAGCGGCGCCGGTGTCGTCTGGGGGCTGGCAGCGAGCAACGGTGCCGCTGCCACGTCCAGCGTAGTCGCCACGAACAATGAAACGGCATTGCTTGTGGCCGAACTCATCCATGATGCAGACAACACGAGCGCGCGGCTGTGGGTCAACCCGATGATCACCCCTGCACCGCCTGCACCGGACGCACTACTCAACAACATCCCCGCGATCATCTTTGACAAGATGGCCATGGTCGCGCAAAAGCAGGGAGGCACCGTGCCGATCATCAGCCTCGACGAACTGCGCTTCGGTGAGACTTGGGAAAGCGTTACCACGGGCATCCCCGAGCCCGCCATGTTTGTACTTGTGCTGCTTGCGCTGCCTGCCACACGCCGGCGCTAACCGGCACGCATGGCACAGACCGTCATCCGCGACCGGCCGCAGGCGCTCACAAGGCGATCGCAATTCACCTGATCAAGGAGATTGCTGCGTGCGCCGTTCGTCACACACGTTGTTGACCATGCCGCCACAGGAAAGCGGTGAATAACAGGGAGCAAGCCCTATGAAAACATGTCCTATCCTTCGTTCCGGCAGTGCGGCAGCGCGGCATTCGCTGGGCCTTGGCTGCTGTATGATCTGTGCAACGGCGCTTCTCGCCCCGGCCGGTTCGTCCGTCGCAGGCCCGTCGGTATACTGGGCAGGCTTTGAGACCAACATGCCGGGCATTGGTCTCCCGAGCCCGAAGGACTGGGAGGAGGCGTACATTTTCGCCGACGCCATGAAAACGGCGAGGCAATGGCAGACGTACGATATGGGCCGTGTGCTTGCCGGCAATGAAGTGACCGCGGACGGCTGGCCTCTGACGAACGGACAGGTGTTCATCCTGGCGAATACCCAGGCACACGGGCGCTACCTGCTCATATTCCAGGGCCACGCCACGGTCAGCGCCACGGGCTGGAACTTCATCAACGAATCCGGTGTGAATCTTGGCACGACCCGCACGTTCGCCGAGCAGCAGAACACGGGCCTGCTGGAGCGTACGTCGAGCGGGGAACAGAACTGCTACATGCGGTTCAGCGGCACGGGCTGGGGCGTGCGCAACGTCAAGCTGATGCGGCCGGTCCATCCCGGCTCGACCACGCCGCACGATCCCTCCGAAGTGTTCGCGCGGGAATTCCTCAACGTCATCAAACGCTTCCGTTACGTCCGCTACATGGACTTCCTGGGAGCGAACAGCGACACCTATCACCTGCGCACCAACTGGCAGTACCGTGTGCGGCCGGGCTATGCGACACAGGCGGCTGCCTGGCGGCTGGATCCGGGCCATAAGTACGAGTTAACCAAGCCGGGTACGACTGCCAAGTGGTTTGCGTATCAAGGGTGTGGGGCGGCGTGGGAGTACGTCATCCTGCTCGCCAATGCCACCAAGACGCATCCGTGGATCAACATCCCCCACGTCGCCGACGCTGAGTACATCACCAACGTCGCCAAGGCATTCAAGTACGGCACCGATGGCGTGAATCCGTACGACGGGCCTGTAGCCAACCCGGTCTATCCGCCGCTGGACTCGAATCTGTGCCTGTACATCGAGTATGCCAACGAGGTGTGGGCATCAGGTTTTCCCCAGGGAGGCTACAATGTGAGGCTCGCCACCAACGAGTTCGGGACCAATCTCGACTATGACAACAGCGGCAAGTACAGATGGCAGCGCCGCATTGCCCGGACCATCTGCGAGATCAGCCTGATCTTCCGCGGCGTCTTCGGCGATGAGGCCATGATGACGCGTATCCGCCCGTTGTACCTGTGGCAGTCAGCCAAGACGGGCGGCAACGGTAACACGACCGGCAGTCTCGGCCTGATGTTCATTGAGGACTGGTACGGCGCCGTGCGGCCCGGCAACCCGGTGGCCCGGCCGGTTGATTACTTCATCTTCGGCGGGGGGGGAGCAACGTATTACGAACCCGTCAGCGACGTCACGATCGATACGATCTGGAACAGCTACAACATGAATCCCTTCCAGTGGCTCTCCAACCGCGAGGCGAACATGCACAGCCTTTGCGCGGCCTTTGGCATTCGCCGCGCGGGGTATGAAGGCGGCCCGTCCTTCAGCTCCGTCGAAGCGGGCGGCGGTGAAGCAACCGCGGTGGGGCCTCAGGCGGTCAATGATCCGCGCATCAGGGACGAGGTGATCGAGCATCAGCAGGCATTTAACAGCGCGGGTGGCGGGCTGTTCGGGTACTTCTGCCTTGCGGGCGACTATCGCTGGGGCTTCATGCAGCATCCCGCGCACACCAACTCCTACAAGCTGCAGGCCATTGACATCATCTGTACCGCGCGTCACGACCGCGTGACAAAGGGAACGGCTGTCCCGCCTCGCCACCGCGCATCCGTCGCGGGCGACCGCTGGCGCGTGAGCAACGAATCGCTGATCGCGCTTGGCTGGGACTGCTTCAACCCGAGTCCATCAGACACGCCGTACACGGTTCGCGCCAGGCACTGGTACTCGTACGAATTCAACGTGCCGGCCAGCGGCCGCTACCTGCTGCGCATTCGCACGAAGGCGAGCGGGCCGGCACTCGCCGCGATCAAAGCCGGATGCGATGAACTCGGCACCGTGGCGTTGAGCGACACCGCGGGCGCAGAACACACGTCCGCATGGTTCGAGGTACTGCTGCCGGACGACATGCTGCATGCGGCGCGCGTCCTCGCGTGTACGGGGAGCTTCAGCCTTGTGGCGGTCGAATGGGAGCCGTCATTGACGGCGGTGGACGACGTGTATGACATGAGCGCAGGCCAGACCGCGGCGCTCAGCGTGCTCGACAACGACCGCGGTCTTTCACCTTCCATCCAGAGCGTCGGTACGCCTGTCTCGGGCACCGCCTCAAACGCGGGGGAGCACATTATCTACACCGCGCCCGACGACGGGGGCACAGATGTGTTCTCATACACCGTCCTCGATGTCTACGGGCAGGCAACCACGGGCACTGTGTTCGTCAGCGTCGTGCCCGAACCTGCGGCCATAGCGCTTCTGGGCGCCGTGCTGTGCCGACGGAGCATCTGCATGGCCGGCAAAAAAGCACGGAGCCATACTGCCATGAGGCGATCGGACTGAGGTGTGAACGTCATGCCGGTGAAGTGCGCTGCCCGGCTTGCAGCCCGTCGCGGCTCAGCGCGCGCACGCGGCTTTGATCAGGTTGACGAACAGGCGCTCGGCGGCAGGATCGTAGCAGGAGGTTCCTTTCCTGATGCGGTTGTCAAACAGGAGCGTTGTCACATAGACAGCCCCCTTCCCCACGGGAACTCGCACCACGAGCGGCGCGCCCGCGCCGGAGACAGCGAGAGTCTCGCCAACGACTGGTGCGAGCATCAGGCAGTCGAACGAAAGCAGATAGAGCCCATCCTTGTTCGGCCCGGTGACACGCACATCAAGCCGGTGCGCGCCCGGCCCGGGCTGCACGGTGCCGAGGCGCGTCCATCCGAATGACGGGCCGCCCTTTTCCGTGCGCGCCAGGTTCACCATGGGCTCCGCGGGCGACACGGAGTGCCACGGCCCGTCATCAATGCGCCACTCGTACGGGCAGCACCACGTGCGCATTTGCTCGCGCACCCAGAGGATACGCGGCATTGCCGGGCCTTCGATGGAGAACTCGTAGGATGTCTCGTAGGGCTTCGGCGGCGCGGTGCGCGTGCACAGCAGGCTTGCACGCCCGCCGCTCCACGCGCGGCGTCGCACAGGTTCAAGCGTGCCATCGGCACCCCGCCTCGCCACCATTTGGTCGTGAACGTCGACGGCAAACGTGGACGCAACGGGAGCTTCGCCCTCAATGACGATGACGCCGGCGGCAGGCACAGGGCCGCTGTCCGTCTGCCGCGCGGGCGGCGCAGTGTCGAGCCAGTCTGCATCGATGCACTCGTTGCACACGACGTTGAGCAGGCCGTTCCACCGTATCAGGTGCTCCCTGCGCATGCCCTGCCACAGACCAGGCATCGGCCTGCCGGGATACGGGAACACACTGGCGCAGTTGTGCGGCTGCGCATTGTACTGGATGCGGGCGCCGCCGGGCTTCTCGGGGAAATGCAGATAGGGATCGCGCGCCATGTGCAGGCAATCCCGCGCCAGCATGATCGCGGCGCCGCCATCCGCAACGTACTTGTTGAGCCAGGGAATCTGTGCCTCCTCGGGCGTGCCGTGCACATGGTACGAGAATGAAATAACCGCATCGACATCAGGCTCGAACGGGCTGGAAGGAATGCTGCTGCGAACCGACAGGCCGTAGCGGCTCAGCGCGTCGAGCGCCTCGGCATCGCCGCCGAGCACGCGCACGGTCAGGCCGCTCAGCACGCCGTCTACAGGCGAAGCATCGAGCACATGCAGCGGCCGCTCGCTCATGACTGCGTCGCCGCCCTCGGGCTTGAGCACCGCTGCAAGCCAGCAATCGCCCTCCCTGCTGCCGAGCGGGAACGTGATGTTGGTGATGAGATGGCCGCGGGCGGGGATTGACAGGTTCATTTCGGCGGCGCGCGCTGCATTCTCGTATGCCCGGTCATCCACGGCGAACGCAGGATCATTCGTGCAGACGAAACAGGCCAGTCGCGCGGCAACCGGTGCATCGAGGTCGTTCATGAGATGCACAGGCGCCGCAACCGGGGAGCCGGCGGCGAAATTCCGGTCGGGCATATCGAGCGACACGGCCACCGGGGCGAGCGTCGAGCGGAACGCGGCGAACGACGGCGTGGGCGCGTCCTCGCGCCACGAACCGCGCACCCAGTAGCGGAACATGTAGGGCAGGATGCAGTCGAAGCCGCTGCGGCGGAACGCCTCGGTCTGTTCCATGGCAATCATTGCGTGGGCAAGGGCCCACCGGGCGTCATTGCTTGTGGAGCCTGTCCAGAGCCTGCGTCGTTCCGGGGGCGCGCCGCCGAGATACTCGGTGCACATGATCGGGCGCTGCGGGTCGCGCGTCTGCGCGCGCCAGCGCGCATACGCGTCGCATTCCCCGGGCCCGCCGTTCCAGAACCCTGCATAGATGTGCGCGTCCTGCGCATCAGGCGAGTCTTCGCCGGTGCGGATCACGGGGCGCGTCGGATCGACGGCCTTCATCGCGGGAATGAGCGTGCTGACGTCCCACCCATACTGGTCGTTCGGGTCGGCATCCACCGGCTCATTGCTCGAGACCCACATGATGATCGAGGGATGACTGGCCAGCTCTTCCACCCAGGCGGTGCACATTGCGACGGCGTTTGTGCGGTACACAGCGTCTTCAGCGGGTGTCAGCTCAAGATCATCATAGTTGTACGTCAGGGGCATCTCGACGATAAGCAGCGTACCGTGGTCGTCGCAGATGTCAGCCACCCAATGCAGCGGCGGGAGCGTGTGCGTGCGGAACACGGCCGCGTTCATCCGCCGCGCCGTCCCGGTCAGGAACGCTTTCATGTACCCATCGGGATCGCGATAGTGCGCGAGCCATTCATGCAGGATGTTCGCTCCACGGAGCGGGTGGTACGCGCCGTTGAGCGCGAAATGCCCGTTCTGCACGCCGAAGCTTCGCATGCCGAATCGTACCGACCGTGCGTCGTTGGCGCCCCGGCCCGTCACTCGCACATTCGCCGTGTACAGCACGGTGGTTGCGGGCGACCAGAGCTGCGCGGCGGGCAGCGGCACCACGACCTCGACCACGCGGCTGGCATTGATCAGCGCTGTCACGTGCGCCTCACCGATGACGTTCCGCTCCGCGTCGGCCACGGCCACGGCCACGTCTGCCGTGCACAGTGTCCCGCCGGCAGGTTCGAGCCGCACGGCAAACGTGGCGTTCATCTTCCCGATGTCCGGCCTGGCAACAATGCTGCGAATGCGCACACCGTCATGGAACTCGAGCGCGAGCGGGCCTTTGATGCCGCCGGCCTTGGGCCCCCATACAAAGCGTGCGGAGCCGATGGGCAGCAGCACTTCCCTGCCCGTGCTGTTGCGCGGCAGGCTGTTCCACTCGCGGATGGCGAGCAGCAACTGGTTCGTCCCGGCGCGCAGCACACCGCGCGGCAGCGTGAAAGATCCGGGCGCATACCACTGGCTTGCGCCGGCGATCCGCCCGTTGAGACGCGCAACGAACCCCCATCTGATCAGCTCCCACCGCAACGCGGCGTCGCACTGCGCCTGTTCGTCGGAGAGCGTGAACGTGTGCCGCGCCCAGACGCCCGACGCCCCGGCGCACTGCGCGGCGACCGCGGCGTCGCGGCTCCACGCGTTGTCGGGCAGAACGGTCTGGCGCCATGTGGTTGAAACGCTCGGCACGGCGTCTGCCGCCCACCCTTCGTCCGGCATGGGAGCGATATCCCATGCGCCCTCCAGGCTGAACGTTGCGGCATACGATCCCAATGCATGCGTGAAGGCGAACAGCATCCTCAGTGCGAACAGTTTCATACCAGGTGCTCCTTCTGGCGCGTGCTATGCAACGATCCGCCGGCATTCATTGCGCCGCCACCATGCTCTTTGGTCCTGCACATTGGGCCTCGCGTGCGGCTTGCCGTGCATCGCCGGACGGCGGGTTCAGATGGTGCGCGAGCCCGTCGTGACATGATAGCATTCCGCGCCTCCAAAACATAGAACGTTATCACCGCGGCATGTCATCATTCCGATGATCGGCGGCGCCGCAACCCTTGCGCGCCCATGGGAACTTTGCTATAGTATCCGCGGCCAGAACAGGCCTCTGGCCGCGAAACCGCATGACCGATCTTGATGCACTGCTGATACTGAATCATCTGCGCGTCGGGCCGATCACCACGCGCAGGATGATGGAGTTGTTCGGCTCGCCCGCGGCGATCTTCTCGGCAAGCGCGCGCCAGCTCGAACGCGTGCCGAATGTCTCGCCCGTCAATGCCCGGCGCCTGCGTGAATGGGAGAAGGAGGTCAAGCTCGCCCAGGTGTGGGACACGATCAAGCGCGAGAACATCCGACTGCTGACCTATCGGGACGAGGACTATCCCGCGCTGCTCCGGGAGATCTACGACCATCCCATGCTGCTCTACGTCTACGGCGAGTTGAAGCCCGAGGACCAGCAGGCGGTCGCCATCGTCGGCACACGCTCGCCCACCGAGTATGGCAAGTCAGTCGCGCGCAAATGGGCGATGCAGCTCGTTTCCCGCGGGTTCACCATTGTCAGCGGCCTGGCACGCGGGATTGACACCTGCGCGCACATCGGCGCCCTCGAGGGCCACGGCCGCACGATCGCCGTGCTGGGCTTCGGGTTCGGCTACATCTACCCGAGGGAGAACGAGCGGCTGTACCACAAGATTATCGAGACGGGCGTGGTGATCACCGAGTATCCCTACAAGAAATACCACGGCAAATCATCGTTCCCGCTGCGCAACCGGCTGATCGCGGGCATGAGCCGCGCGACGCTCGTCGTCGAGTCCCGGCGGCAGGGCGGCGCAATGATCACGGCGCATTTCGCGAACGACTACAACCGCACCGTGTACGCCGTGCCCGGATCAGTCTACTCGACTGTTTCCGCGGGCACGAACCAGTTGATCCGCGATGGCGCGACGCTGGTCACGTCGCCCGACGATATCTGCGAGGACTTCGGGTTTCTCTTTCCCGAGGCCGTGCGGAAACCGCTGGCGGAGCAGCCATCGCTTTTCCAGCCACGACTCGAGGAGAACGAGCAGCGCATGCTCGACCTGCTTGCCGGGCCGCTGTCCCTTGACGACCTTGCGCAGAGCGGCGGGATAAGCGTCGAGAAGGCGGCCACGGCGCTCGTCATGCTCGAGCTCAAGGGCCTCGTGCGCGCGCTGCCGGGAAAGCGGTATGAGCGGAAGTAACGCGGGTATTGACATTGGCGGCCCTGTCAAGTACAATTTAAAAGGTACAGGCAGTGCGTCTGGACATGTGCGGTGGCGAGCTGTCGCCGGCCGTTTTTTCACGAAGAGCAATCTGCATGCGCGGGGCGCCGCCCGTGGCGGAAGAATGAGCGACCCAGACCCATCCATCGAGTCCCTCCAGGCCGAGCTGGCCGAGCTGCAACGCGAGAACGCGCAGCTTCGGGCGGCCCAGGCGGAGTTCTCCCGCGCGCGGTTCGCGGAGAAGATGGAGGCGCTTGCGCGGCTGTCCGGGGGGATTGCGCATGATTTCAACAACGTCCTGATCCTCGTGTTCGGCTATTGCGAGTTCCTGCTCGAGCGGCTGCACAAGGACGGGCCCCTGTACCATTACCTGTGCGAGATACGCGATGCGGGCGAGCATGCGGCGCTGTTGACGCGGTTGCTGATGATGTTCGGCGCGCGGCGGGTGTTCCAGCCCGTGGTGATGAACATCAACGGCATCATCAAGGCAGCCGAGCCGAGGCTGCGGACCATCGTCGGCAACGCCGGGAACATCGAGCTGCGCCTGTCAGGCGAACGCACGCTTGCGAAGATCGAGCCGGTCGAAATCGAGCAGGCGCTGACGAACATTGTCGGGAATGCACGCGACGCGCTTGACGGCAGCGGCGCCGGCAGGGTCATCATCAGCACGGACACGGTGCTGCTTGACGAGCGGACGGCGGCAGGGCTGGGCATCGCGCCCGGCATGTATGTGCGCCTGCGCGTCGAGGACAACGGGGGCGGCATGGACGGGAACGTCGAGGCCCACGCGCTCGAGCCGTTTTTCTCGACCAAGCAGTCGGCGAAGCATCCGGGCCTCGGGCTGTTCACCGTGTATGCCATCGTGCGGCAGTGCAACGGCGCGATCGCCTGCGAGAGCACGAAGGGGCAGGGGACGGAGATTTCCATTTATCTGCCGCGCGTCGACGGCGTGGTGCAGCCCGCGGCGGCAAAACCGCGCGAGATCACCAGCCTTGCCGGCAGTGAGACGATACTCGTCGTCGAGGACGACACGCACGTCCGCCTGCTTCTGCGTGAAGTGTTGCGCACGAAGGGGTACCAGGTGCTCGAAGCCGAGGACGGAAATGCCGCGCTGACGCTGCTCGGCCAGTACACCGGCCCCGTGCACCTGCTGCTGACGGACGTGGTGATGCCGGAGATGAACGGACGCGAGCTTGCCGAGGCGGCGCTCGAGCGCTTCCCGTCGCTGAAGATCATCTACATGTCCGGATACACGGATGACGAAGTGCTCCGCGACGCTGTCCTCTCGTTCCGCGCCATGTTCCTGCAGAAGCCGTTCAGGCCGCAGGTGCTGCTCGAAAAGGTGCGGGAAGTCCTCGCCACACCGTCCACACCGTCCGCGTAGGCACCGGCGGCATGCCGCGCCCGCGCCGCCCGCGACCGGTTTCCAGGCCAGAGGAATGCAGACATGAAGGCACAGCGCGAGCGATGGGGTTCACGGATCGGCATCATCCTGGCGGTCGCCGGCAGCGCGATCGGGCTTGGCAACTTCCTGAGATTCCCGGGCCTTGCCTGCCAGAACGGCGGCGGGGCGTTCATGATTCCCTACTTCATCTCCTTCCTCCTGCTCGGCATCCCGCTGTGCTGGATGGAATGGACCATGGGGCGGTACGGCGGGAAGCTCTCGCACGGCAGCCTTCCCGGCATCTTCGACGCGATTGTCCAGCGCCCATGGGCGAAATACGCGGGCGTGCTCGGGCTTTTCGTGCCGCTGGTGATATTCTTCTACTACACCTACATCGAATCATGGTGCCTGGCGTACAGCGTGTTCTCCCTTGCCGGGACGCATGCGGGCGTTACGGACCCGGCGGCGATGAAGACGGCCCTGAGCGATTTCCAGGGCCTGACCGGCGGGCGGCATATGGGCACGGCATACGCGTTTTTCCTCGTCACGTTCGCCGTTAATCTGATCGTGATCTACCGCGGGCTTGCCAGGGGAATCGAGTTCCTGTGCAAAATCGCCGTTCCCGTGCTTGTCATCGGCGGCGTGCTCCTCGTCGTGCGCATCTTCACCACCGCCGCGCCCGTGACCGGGCATCCCGAGTGGAACATCAACAACGCACTGGGCTTCATGTGGAACCCGGAATTCGGCGCGTTGAAGGACCCGAATGTCTGGATGGCCGCCGCGGGCCAGATTTTCTTCACGCTCAGCGTCGGCCTTGGCGCCATCATGACCTACGCGTCGTACCTGCGCGAGAAGGACGACGTGGCGCTTTCGTCCCTGACCGCATGCAGCATGAATGAAGTGGCCGAGGTCGTCATCGGCGGCAGCATCGTCATCCCCGCCGCGTTCATGTTCTTCGGCCCTGCCGGGGCGAAGCAGATGTCGCAGAGCATATTCGACCTTGGGTTCGTGACCATGCCGTGCATCTTCAGCCGCATACCGTGGGGCGAGGTGTTCGGCTTCTACTGGTTCTTCATGCTGTTTCTCGCGGGCATCACGTCATCCATTTCGCTGATGCAGCCCGTCGTCTCGTTCCTCGAGGATGAGTTCGGGTTCAACCGGCGGAAGGCGGCGACAGCGCTGGGCATCGTCTGCTTCATCGTCAGCCATGCCTGCATCTTCGGGCTTGGCGCGGGCGTGCTCGATGAGTTCGATTTCTGGGGCGGCACCATGGCGATCACCCTGTGCGCGCTCGCGGAGGTGGTCGTGTTTGTTTTCTGGTTCGGCATCAACCGCGGCTGGAAGGAGCTGCATTCCGGCGCCGATGTGCGTCTTCCCGGGCCGCTGAAGTATGTGTTCTACATCACGCCGTTCTACCTTGGCGGCATTGTCCTGTACTGGGCCGTGTTCAGCTGGATTCCCTGGATACTCAAGCCGTGCGGCATCGAGCTCGAGATCACGCTGGTTGCATCGCCCCCGTTCATCCACGCCGTTGCAGCCGCCGGCGCGGTTAATCCCGTCATCCTGTATGCACGGGTGACGCTGCTGCTCTTCCTCCTCGCGCTTCTTGCGCTGATCCACGTTGCCTGGCAGCGCAAGCGGAGCGCCCCGGCTTCCGCATAGGAGACATGATGAATGCCCTTGGCTGGATCATGATGCTTGCTTCCTGGACCGTCATTCTCTGCATCGCGGGCTTCTGCCTCTGGAGAGTGCTGGTCGTGCGCCCGGAGAACATCCATGCGCCGCTCGACATAGACACGGGCGATCTTGACGGAACGACGACGGCGCACGGCGCACGACGATGAGCTTGCTCCGCAGACACATCATCATTGCGGCCGTCGTGGCGGCGCTCCTCATCATGCTTGCCCGCACCGGCATGCTGGGGACCGTGGTGCAGCGCATCGCGCTCGACGGCGCGGCGCCTGTTCTTACCGCGCTGCAGTTCCCGTTCCGTGCCGCCGGCACGGTGTGGGACACCATCGCCGGCGCGCGCCGGTTGCGCGCCGAGAACCAGGCGCTCCGAGTGCGCGTCAGCGAGCTCGAATACGCCTATAACAGCCAGGCAGCGCTCGTCGAGCGCACCCGCCAGCTCGAAGACCTTGTCCGCCTCCGCCAGGAATACCAGTTCCCCCTCCTCTCCGCGCGCATCGTCCTTCGCGATGAACTCGCCTGGTCGAAGACCATCATCGTCGACCGCGGGCGGAGCGACGGCGTCGAGGCTGGCATGGCCGTCGTCTCGGGCGCGGGCCTCGTGGGCCAGGTGATCGAGGCGGGGCGCGAGTATGCCCGCGTGCTTCTTGTGACGGACAGGAATTTCAAGGCGGGCGGCCGCCTGCGCCAGTCGCGCGCCGCGGGGCTCGTGGAAGGCCAGGGCGCTGACGAGATGATGCTCAATTATCTCTCGCGCGAAGCGGCGGTGGCGCCCGGCGAGGAAGTGGTTACCGCCGGCGTCGGCGGCGCGTTTCCGGCGGGCATCCTTGTCGGCAAGGTCAAGGAAACGTTTGCCGAGGAGTACGGTTTCTACAAGTACGCCACCATCGTCCCTGCCGTCCGGCTGGACACGCTGGAGATCGTGGCAGTGGTGCTGCGGCAACCGTCGGCGATTGACGTGACAGTGGAGCAGGGGCCATGACGCTGTGCATGGTATGCATCGGTGTGTTGTTCGTGACGGCAGCCATGCCTGGCGCGCCAATCGACGCCGTATCGCCGCTCATCGCCGCGCTCGGCCTGGCCGGCACGCGTCAGCGGGCCATAGCCTGCGTGATCGTCATGAGCATTCTCTGGAGCGGGCTGGCGCGCTTTCCCGTCTTCGCCACCGCGGCCGTGTGGGGCACCATCATCTGGATTCTTGATGCCGTCGCCCGGAGGATCGAGTGGAGCCACCCGCTGATCGAGCTGGTGATCGCGTTGGTCGTCTCGCTGGCCTGGGAGGCGAGCATCATCGTGTTCAACACCCTCGCCGGCATCCGGCCGACGCTTGACGGCGCGGCAGTCGCGGCGCTGATGCTGCGCCCGGTAACCAGCGCGCTCCTGTTTGCAGCCTTTGCGCCGCTGTGGCTGCGCGCGGCAAACCCGGGGCGGTTTGCCAAGGCAGGGAGGTAACCGTGCCGCCGCCAGTAGAACAGCGCGTCGAGCAGTGGCGCTATTTCACCATCGGCCTTGTCGCCTGCCTGTGCTTCGCCGTCCTTGCCGCGCAGCTTGTCTCGCTTCAGCTTGTCCACGGCGCCCGCTTCCGCCGCCTGGCCAGCCGGCAGACGCTGCGCTTCGTGCGCATCTTCCCGCTCCGTGGCCGCATCTACGACCGCAATCTCACCGTCCTGGCCGGCAACCGCCCGTCGTTCGACGTGGATATCAGCGTGGATGATCTGGCGGCGCGCGAGCTGACGAACACCATCAGGCATCTCGCCCGGCTTCTCAGCGCGCAGGAGAAGCCGCTGTGGAACGCACTCGCGCCGCACAAGCGTTTCTCGTATACGCCGGCACGCGTCGCCCGCGATCTCTCCTTCGACGAAACCGTGCGCGTTGCCGAACGCCTGAACGAGCTCCCCGGCGGTGTCGAGATCACCGTCAACCCTGTCCGCCAGTATCCGCTCGGCCAGCTCGCCGCGCACGTTGTCGGCTATGTCGGCGCCATAAGCCCGAACCATGCCCAGCTCATCTCCGGCGAGTACTCGATCAACGACGTCGTCGGCAAGAATGGCATCGAGTACGCGTGCGAAGCCGTGCTCCACGGCCGCCATGGGGTGAAGATCGTCCAGGTCGACCACGCGGCGCGGTATTTCTCCACGCTCGAGACGCAGCCGCCCGTGCCGGGCAATGACGTCATCCTCACGCTGCATTCCCCGCTGCAACAGACGATCGAGCGGGCGCTGAGCAACCGGGTGGGCGCGGTCGTTGCCATTGATCCGAACAACGGCGAGGTGCTTGCCATGGCCTCGTCTCCCTCGTTCGACCCCAACGTGTTCGTGGGCGCCATCTCGCCCAGCAACTATGCGCGGCTGTTCCTCGATGCCGACCGCCCGCTCTTCAACCGCGCGATAGCGGGCCAGTACCCGCTTGGCAGCGTGTTCAAGCTCGTTACCGCCATCGCCGGCCTCGAATCGGGCGTGCTCTCCGCGAATGGCACTTACACCTGCAACGGACTGTACGAGCTCGGCGCCATGCGCGTCCGCTGCTTCCGCAATCACCGCCATGGCGCGATCTCACTCCTGCCCGCGCTGCGGTATTCGTGCAACACGTTCTTCTGCAACTTTTCGACGCAGATCGGCATCCATCAGATCGATGCCTACGGCCGCATGCTCGGCCTTGGCGAGCTCACGGGCATAGACCTCCCTGGCGAGAAGCGCGGGCTCATGCCCGACCCTGCGTGGAAGCGCATGTACCGCCGGCTGCCCTGGTATCCCGGCGACACCGTCAACCTCTCGATCGGCCATGGATTCCTGCTCGTCACGCCCCTCCAGGCCGCCCTGCTTGCCGCCACGATCGCCAACGGAGGCCACACCGTGCAGCCGCACCTGATACGCAACTACGGCATCGGCCGTGAGGCGCTCAGCTCGCCGCAGGTCAAACCGCCGGTGCCGACTTCAATCACCATGGCGACGCTTGACATTGTCCGTCAGGGAATGCGCGATGTCGTCAACACGCCGGACGGCTCGGGCCATGCGGCCGCGCTGCCGAAACTCGCCGTGGCGGGCAAGACGGGCTCGGCCATGCTCGGCCCGGAAACGTATGCGTGGTTTGTCGCGTTCGCGCCGTACGACAAGCCCCGCATCGCCGTCTCAGTCGTCGTCGAGCACGCGCAAACCGGCGGCCGGGATGCCGCGCCCATCGCGCGCCAGGCTATCGCCTCGTACTTTGACATTGACCTCTCGACGCATTCGGGCAGGATCAACGAATTCTCGATCGTCGATTAGCCGGACGAGGTGGAATATGGTATGATGGATGGGTGGAAGGACGGAATGATGGAATGATGGAATGATGGAATGATGGAAGGGCGGAATGACGGTAATGATCGACAACAAGTGCGATCACGAGCAGGAATACCACGAGTAATCAGCTTGGGAGCACAACTATGAACACCATAGACCGCATGATCAGACCGCTCATCCTGGTCCTGGGCCTCCTTTCACTTGCCGGGTGCTACACCGTGCCCATTACCGGCCGCACGGCGTTCATCGTGGTGCCGCAGGGAGAGGAGATATCGCTCGGCGTCAGTGCGTACGACGAGGCAAAGAGCAATACGCCCGTCTCGCGCGACCGGGCGCTCCAGACACGCGTCGAGATGGTCGGCAAGCGCATTGCCGCCGTCAGCGATTTCCCGGACTGGAAGTGGGAATTCACGGTGTTTGACGATCCGAAGACGCCGAACGCCTGGTGCCTGCCGGGAGGCAAGATCGCCGTTTATACCGGTCTGATGCCGTACGTCACTTCAGACGCGGAGCTTGCGGCTGTCATGGCCCATGAAGTGAGCCACGCCATCGCGCGTCATGGCGCCGAACGCATGAGCCAGCAGATGATCATCGAGGCGGGCGCGCAGGCAATCACCGCGACGGCCAGCCAGAAGAATCTCGAAGCGTACAAGGTAGCGTACGGTGTCGGTTCGCAGCTCTTTGTCTCGCTGCCGCACAGCCGCAGCCAGGAATACGAATCGGACCGCATGGGCTTGATCTACATGGCGCGCGCCGGCTACGATCCCAACGCCGCGCTTGCCTTCTGGGAACGGTTCAAGCAGGCCTCCGCCGGCAAAACACCCCCGGAATTCCTCTCAACCCACCCGGCGGACGACAACCGCATTGCGCAGATCAAGGAACTCCTGCCCGAGGCGGAGAAGGTGTACGAGCAAAGCGCGAAGGCGAACTAACGTTTCAACTGGCTGCGCTGCGCCATTCCTACCGGAACAGCTTGTGCTTGAACAGCCGCGATGCGCCGTAACACAAGAACAACAGCGGAACGAACACCACTGCATACGTCGCGATTGCGCTGTCGGTCACAAACCACACCGTTCCGCCGACAATCACCGACGTGAGCAGCGCGTAGACCATCAGCCAGACTGCGTCAGGGTTCATATGGCGTCTGTGGTGCGCGTGTCTCATGGTGCGCTTCGAATGAGCAATGAGTGGCGGGGATACGTTCGCGGACACGGGGGACACCAGACGGGCCCGCCACTCATTGCGACTGCTTGGACGCTTCACACCCATCCTACTCTTTTTTCGCGCGGAAAACAATCAGGAAATCCCTGAGAAACCGCTTCGAAAAACCCTAGACTGGATTCGCTGGGAAAACTGCGAATCCAGGAAAGCGACATTAAGTAGCTTGTTTTGAGTTACTTAATGCATGATCTGAGGCAACCAGCGACTTCCGCTGCGAGAGGCATGTGAAACCGCCGCTACGACAAATTCCCGGACAAAGACTGCTATCTTCACTTTCCTGCCCGGAGCGCACTGGCGCTTCGGGCAGGAAAGTGAGTGGCGGGCGTACGCAACGAAGGGGGGGACGGGGACACCATCATGCGGTCCGCCACTCAAAACCAGATGCCCTTTCCTTCCTCGCCGGGCACATGGTGCTCGTCATTCGATCCAGAGTGAATCGGCAAACGCGGGCTGGCTGCTGTGTACGCGGAAGCGAAAGCAGATGTAGTCGGAGCCCGCATGGTAGTATGCGCATTCGTCCTGCGCGTCGCCGACAAAATCACATCGTTCGGATATGCCCGCATCAATCGGATCGCGCAGGCTTGGGATGGG
>JAAYZF010000462.1 GCA_012514975.1 bacterium | reverse complement strand
GGCGTGTGGCCACGACTGGAGTCGCGGCCTACCACGCGTGCATGCTGACGCGTGTCCGCCGCGATGGCGTGCTGGCTGACACGGAGGATACGCGCGTTCGCCGGCGCACGGGGTACGACGTGACTCCAGTCACGTCGACACGCGGGATGCGCGCGTCTGGCTGACAGGTTGTCGCGGCATGCCGCCGCGGGCCGCGCACTTGACCGCCGCGCGGGGAATCGGTATCCTACTAGCACTATGAAACTCATCGATTCACCCGCAGTCATCAACGAGGACTTTCCCGATTACCTGCGCGACGAATCGCGGATGACCGCGCCGCGCATCGATGCACTAGCGTGGCCGGAGAACGAGGCTGACATCATCGAGGCGCTCGCGCTCGCCCGCGGGAACAGCTGGCCCGTCACCATCTCGGCAGGGCGCACCGGCATCTGCGGCGCGGCCGTGCCGATGTGCGGCGGCATGCTCCTCTCGGTTGAGAAACTCAATGGCATCACGGGCATCGCTCGTGGGGCCATTGGAGGCGAATGGATTCTCACGCTGCAGGCCGGCGTCACATTGCAGACGATCAACGACTGTCTGCAGCACAATGATTTCGATGCGTTCACTTCAGCGTGGTCGCAGGAATCGCTCGATGCGCTCGAGCAGATCAGGGAGCAGGCGCTCCGCCTGTTCTATCCGCCCGTGCTGACGGAGCTCACTGCCGAGATCGGCGGCACGGCAGCCACCAATGCGTCGGGTGCGCGCACCTTTAAATACAAGGCTACGCGCGATTGGACGCGGCGCATCCGCGTCATTCTTGCCGACGGCTCGGTGCTCGATCTCAAGCGCGGCGACGTGCATGCAGACGAAAGCGGCAGGCTGTCGCTGCCCGTGCGCGCGCCGGACGGTTCCGCGCGGACGGTTGAGATCGCGCTCCCCCGCGTCGCGATGCCCGCGACGAAACACGTGGCCGGCTACTACGCGACACCGGGGATGGATGCGATCGACCTGTTCATCGGCAGTGAAGGCACGCTCGGCGTCATCACCGAGCTTGACATCGCGCTGATACCGCGCACGAAGGAGACGTACGCCATCACCGTGTTCTTCGATGACGAGAAGCCCGCGGTCGATTTCACGGATGCATTGCGAAATGCCGCGCGGGGCGGTGTGCTCGACATCGAATCGATCGAGTTCACGGGCAGGCGTGCGCTTGACCTGTTGCACCGGCGGCACGAACAGGGCGACCCGAAGATCCCCGATTTCCCCGCGACGGCCGGCGCGGCGATCCTGTTCGAGGTCGCGTTCAATCCCGAAACGATGGAAGAGGAATACGGGCTGGTCGAGCGCTATCTCGCCTGCTCGGGCGTGTCGACCGACCAGGTGTGGGCGGGCACGACGGACGAGGAGATCAGGCAGATGAAGGAGTTCCGTCACGCCGTGCCCGAGACGATCAACCAGATCATCGGCGAACGAAAGCGCTCGATGCCGGCGCTGCACAAGATCGCCACCGATCTTGCCGTGCCCGATGACAAGCTGCATGAGATGATGGACTACTACAAGGCCACGCTCGAAGCGGCAGGCATCGAGTACTACGTGTTCGGCCACATCGGGAACAGTCATCTGCATGTGAACATGGTGCCGCGGAACGAGGGCGAGCTGGAGAAGTCGAAGGAATTGTACCGCGCGTTCGCGGCGAAGTCGGTGTCGCTCGGCGGCACGGTGTCAGGCGAACATGGTGTGGGCAAGTTGAAGCGTGATTTCCTGGGCATCATGTTCGGCGAGGACGGCATCGCGCAGATGAAAGCCGTGAAGAGAGCGCTCGATCCCGAGGGAATGCTGGGGAAGGGAACGCTGTTTGGGTGAGTCTCCGATTTCCAGGGGACCAATTGTCATTTCTCATTTCGGAGTTCTGATCTCCGGACTTTGTCCTCATACTCCTTGATGCTGAATTTGGATTTGCAGCCGTTGAAGCTCATGTAGCGGATCTTGCCGAAGACGGGCCGCGGGAACCATGCGCGGTCATGCACGCCGCCGATGGACCATGCGATGCCGGCATAGCCGTTCGGGTCGCGGCCGTCGAGCTCGTAGCGGTCGTTAAGATGGATTGCGACACGCATCGCCTCCTCGGGAGACGGGGACCATTCGAGAATTTTCTTCGCCCAGTACATGCGCATGTAGCCGTGCATCTTCCCTGTGTTCACCATCTCGCGCTGCGCGGCGTTCCACAGGTGGTCATGCGTGGCCGCCTGATCGAGCTGTTCGAGCGAGTAGAGGTATTCGCGTGTGTCCCGGCGGTGATCGGCAAGTGTTCTGGCTGCCCATGCAGGAAAGCAGCCGGAGTTGTCGTAGTCAGGGGTGTAGAAGCAGAAGTTGTCCGCCAGCTCGCGGCGCACGATGAGTTCTTCGAGGAACGCGGCGCGAGCAGGCGGGCTTGCTGATGACGCGCGCACGTCGAGCGCGACGCGCTGCGGCGCGATCTGTCCGAAGTGGAGATAGGGCGAGAGGTTCGACTGGCCGTCTTTCGAGGGGTCGTTGCGCTGTGAGTTGTATGCGGCGAGTTTATGTTCGATAAACGCATCGAGCGCCCTGCGCGCGGCACGCGGGCCGGGCGTGAGCCAGTCGACCTCGCCTACTGATGCGTCGACATCGAGCGTGGTGCGCACGCGCGCCCAGTCGGTCTTCAGCGCAGGCGACGGTTCGCCGAACGGATGTGTGCGCAGCGCGGGAAACTCTTCAAGGAATTCAGGCAGGAGCCGGTTGATTTTCGGGCGCAGGGTGTACGCACCGAACTCGCGCTTTGGCGAGGCGATCCAGCACGGCACGATGTTGTGCGCGTCCACCTCGTGGAAGGGCACATCGACTGCCGCCGCCACGTCGTTCTTCCATCCGGTTTTGATTGCCAGGGGATCGAAATCGGTGACCAGCAACGACGCCTTTCGCTGTTCCACAAACATCTCCAGTTTCCTTGCCGGGTCACCCGCAAGGAGACTGAAAGCAATGTTCTTGCGGGCGAGATCGCGCTCGACCTCGGCAAGGCCTTTGAGCATGAAGCCGTAGTGACGGATGGTTGCCCCGATGAAGGAAGGGACAAGGCAGAAGACGACGTGGAGCGGCTGCTTCAGTTCGAGTGCTTTTCCCTGCGCATAGAGCAGCGCCCAGTTGTCCTGCGCGCGCATGTCGCGGCTCATCCAGCAGACGACGGGGCCGGAGGATGCGGGTGCGTCTTTGAGGACTCTGACGCGTTTCTGATTCATGGGCGCAGCGCCTTACGACAGCGGGAGCGTCGCCCCGCGCACTTCAGAGCGCCAGCTTCGCGGCGCGGGGATGCGCATGTTCCATTGGTTCCGCATCCCTGGTTGGGCCATCAGATCTCGACGGCCTTTCCCTTTCTGGCGGACGCGAAGCAGGCATCGAGGTACTGCTGGACTTTCCAGCCTGTCTCGAAGTCGGGCTGGTCATTCTTGCCGCTGACGATGCTTTTGACGAACCGCTGGTAGATGTTGGGCGTCGGGGCGCACTTGATGGTTTTCCACGCGGCCTGTTTCGCGTCCTTCGAGCGTAGGAACACATCGAGGTCGCTCCATGACTTGTCGAGGTCGACGACGAGCGATCCCTTGTCGCCGTAGACGCGCAGGCGGATCGAGTTGTTGTGCCCGCCGGCCCAGCGGGTGGTATGGATGCAGCCGACGCCGCCGTTCCTGAACCGGACGACTGCGGCGGCGGAATCGTTGGCATCGAGGACGGCGCCCTTGTACTTCGCGCCGTGCACGCCTTTCGGGAACGTGGCAAGGGAGCACGAGAGCGAGGCGATGTCGCCCGCGACGCACGTGGCGAAGTCGAAGATATGGACGCCGATGTCGCCGAGCGTGCCGTTGCTGCCCATTTTCGTCGAGAGGCGCCAGAGGGTCGAGGAACCGATCTCGGGCGCATCGGAGACGCGATGGAGCCAGCCCTGCATGTAGCTTGCCTCGACGTGGGTAATGGCGCCGAGCCTGCCCGCCGCAACGAGCTCGCGCGCCTTCTGCAGCGCGGAGGAACCGCGGTATGAAAAATTCACCATGGTGATCAGCTTCCTGCGCCTGGCCGCCTGCATCATTTCCTTTGCGTCCCTGGCATTGACGGCGAGGGGTTTCTCGCACAGGATGTGCAGCCCGTGCTTCGCCGCCTCGAGCGCGACGGGCTTGTGCGCCGCGTCAGGCGTGACGATGGTGACGGCATCGAGCTCGAGCTCGTCCATCATCTTCGCGGCATTGGTGAACACATAGGGAATCTTGTGCGCCTCGGCAAAGGCCTTTGCCCTCGTCGCGTCCACGTCGCAGCACGCGATGATGCTGACACCCTTGATCTTGGCGAACTCGATGGCATGCTGTTTCGCCATGTTGCCTGTGCCGATGATGGCGAGCTTGATCATGAGAGTCTCCTTGCGGTTCAGGTTATCACGTCCATACGCCAGATGGATAGTATAGCAGAATCCGGCGGCGAATGCGCGGCATGCTGGCCGCCGGAACCGGGGGGCGTTTGACAGCGGGCGGCCGTGCTGGTATAATTTGCGGCTGCATATACCACGTATCAACCAAGGGAAGCTACAATGGATGAGTTTGACTGTCTTGGATTTGACTGCCGGGACGCGTGCTGCAGATACGGCGCTGATGTCTACCCGGCGGAGATGAAACGGCTGATCGACGCCGGGCTGGCCAGGCCCTCCGATTTCACCGGCCCCGATGTGGATGAGGAGGACGAGGTGATGTACCGGACGCGGGCGACGCGCAAGGGGTGCGTCTTTCTCGGCCCCGGCCGCGGCTGCCGGCTGCATGCAACGAAGCTGAAACCATCGGTCTGCAGCACGTTCCCCCTTGACGAGGAGGAGGCGCTCGAGATGCACGAGGAAGGCGCGTTCCCCTGCTATCACCTGCGCTTCAGCCCTGCGCAACGCGTCGCGGTACAAGGCGGCTGACCCCGAACGCCATGATTGTCGATGTGCACACGCATATCTTCCCGGACGAGCTGGCGCCCCGGGC
>JAAYZF010000461.1 GCA_012514975.1 bacterium | reverse complement strand
ATTTGGAGAGGCATGTCGCGCTGCGGGTCGGCCAGCCGGGCGGCGGCGGGAATGTATCCCGACTTCCGCCCCATGGCCTGCAGCACGAGCACGCACTCGGACGGCGCCATCCCGCGGTTCTCCTCGTCCGCGTTCTGCGTGATGCACATCCAGTATCGCGCGCAACTGCCATAGCCCGGCGTGTGGTCGATGAGCCTGAACGCGGGATCGCCCATGTCATTGTCGATCGTTTTCGGCACGCCGGTGACGACCAGCTCGACGCCGCGCTCATGCGCAAGGTCGGACACTTTCTGCGCCGTGTCCATCGAGTCGTTGCCACCGATGTAGAAGAAGAAGCCGACATCGTGCGCCTTCATCACGGCGACGATTCGCTCGAAATCCTCGCACTGTTCCGGCTTGAGCTTGTAGCGGCAGGTGCCGATCGCGCCCGCGGCGGGCGTATGTTTGAGCAGCGCAATCTCCCCGGCCGCTTCGGCTGAGAGATCGATCAGTTCCTCGCGCAGCACACCCTCGATGCCGTGATGTCCGGCGAGAATGCGGCCAACGCGCCCGGGGTACGACTGGCAGGCCTCGATCACGCCTTGCAGCGATGCATTGATGACGGGCGACGGCCCGCCCGACTGCGCGATGATGACGTTGGAAGGCATGCTGGGACTTGATGACTTGATGACTTGATGATTTGATGATCTGATGATGTCAGATCTGAGATTTCAGATTGGAACCATTGCTTCCACCATTCCAGCATTCCACCATTCCACCATTCCATCACTCCATCTTGGCGTCGAGGAACTGCCAGAAGGCACCGCCGAGCAGGCCGGCGACATCGCGCCGCAGCTCGTCGTCGCCCACCTTCCATCCCGTGTGCTCGACATCGCCGTACTTGTCCACAAGAACATCCACCAGGATGTTCTTGGTGTGGTTCCACTTGTAGATGATCTGGTCGAGCACGCGTGCGTCGGAGTGCTGGGGCATCATGCTCAGCCCGAGCCATTCGAGGCGCATGCGGGTGATCTCGTTGATGAACACGGGGCTGTTGAGGAACCACCAGCAGCCGAACGGCAGGATGTTTCTGAATTTCCGCGCGATGACGCACAGCGCGTGCTGATTCTCGCGGGCGAGGAGCGTCACCAGGAATTTGTTGCCCGGGTACTGGCGCGCGACGTACTCGATCGTTGCCATGTCCGTGTTGGCCACGCCGTCGCCTGCGAGGCGCAGGGCCGGGTTGATCTGGCGTTTGCAGCCGATCATCATGGCAAAGGCGAGGTTGCGTTCGCGCGCGAGGGGCATGACGACGTCCTCGAAGATCCGCGCGGGGATCGTTTTGCTTGGCAGGATGAAATCAGGCGGCAGGGATGCCATCATGTACACCGGCTTCATCGTGGCGATCCAATGCTCGAGGAATGCGCGGATGCCCTTGCGCGTCGCCGGCGTGAGGTCCTTTGTCACGCGGAAGCCCATCGCGTTCAGTCTCGCCGCCGCATTCGGCCAGTTGGTGAACAGCGTGTCGATGCGGAGTGCCGTGCGGAACCGCCTGTCCGCTTTATACCCCTTGTCCCACACCTGACGCTCGACATCGTCGTACGGGTCGTTGGTCATGACGAGGCACTCGACATTCGCCAGCTTCATCGCAAGGTCGATATGCCTGTCCGCGCCGAGTCCCGCGAAGAACCGGCGATGCGCATCGAGCGAGCGGTCGCCGGCGTTGCCTTTGAACGCCTGGAGGGATGTCAGCACGCCGCGGCAGGATTCCGACACGGGCGAGTGGTCGATGAACAGCGATTGCCACACGCGTGCGGCTTGCCTGCCGACAGGCCATGAGAACAACGCCTCCGGGTCGAGGTCCGGATTCCAGCGGAATGTCTCGGCGACGAGGTAGTGGTACGTGAGCAGCGCATCGATGCCGCGCAGGAGCAGCCCGCCGAACCGCGGCGTGTAGAGATGCGTGTGCATGTCCGTGACGGGCGTTGCGGCGATGACGCGCCCGATGCGTTTCCTGAGCGCGGCGCGTGACGATGGGGACGACGGCTTGTTCATCAAAGGATCCTCCCGGCGGTTATCCGGTACGAATGACAAAGGATTATACCGGACGCGGCGGGACGATGTCAAATGGCAGGGCGGCCGGGGCACGGCCCTGGCATGTTGAAGTGCCCGGGCCGTCGGGCAGGCGAGGCGCGGCAGCATCGACTCTCCAAGGCGGAGCCTCGGCCACTTTCAACTTGTGGCCTGCTTTTGCTATAATACCGGCGACAGTTTATATCATGCTAACCTGGATTCTTCGACCATCATGAGAAACATCGTTGCCGAAATCAAGGACCGCGCGCGGAAACTGGACCGCACCATCATTCTGCCGGAAACCTGGGACCCGCGCACGCTGCATGCGGCGGCAAAAGTCGCCAGCGAAGACTTTGCACAGATCGTGCTCGTGGGCAAGCCCGATGAAGTCAACGCGCTCGCCAAGAAGGAAGGCGTCTCGCTTGGCACGATCCCGGTCATCGATCCCGCCGCCGCCATTGAGCGCTACAGCATGGTCGACAAGCTGGTTGAGCTGCGCAAGGCCAAGGGCATGACATCCGACCAGGCGCGAAGCGCGCTCGCGGATCATCTCTATATCGCCGCGATGCTCGTGCGCGAGAATGTCGGCTACGGCTATGTTGCCGGCGCGGCGAACAGCACGGCGAACACGGTGCGCTCGGCTCTCCATGTGCTGCGCACGAAGCCGGGCATCAAGACGCTGTCAAGCTGCTTTCTGATGGCCGTCCCCGAGTGCACGTATGGCGCGGACGGCCTTTTCATTTATGCCGATTGCGGTGTCGTGCCCAACCCGACGGCCGAGCAGCTCGCCGACATCGCCATCATCTCGGCCGAGTCGTGCCGCCAGCTCATCGGTGTCGAGCCGGTGGTGGCCATGCTGGCGTTCTCGACCAAGGGCAGCGCGAGCGACCCGATTGTCGACAAGGTGATCGAGGCAACGAAGCTCGTCAAGGCCCGCGCGCCGCGGTTGCAGGTGGACGGCGAGCTGCAGGGCGATGCGGCAATCATCCCCGCCATCGGCGCCAAGAAGGCGCCGGGCAGTACCGTGGCCGGCAGGGCCAACACGCTGATCTTCCCCGACCTGAACGCGGGGAACATCTGCTACAAGCTGACCGAGCGGCTGGCAAAGGCAATCGCACTTGGCCCGCTGCTCCAGGGCTGCGCGCGACCGGTGAACGACCTCAGCCGCGGCTGCTCGGTGGACGACATTGTGACGGTGACGGCAATCACGGCGCTGCAGGAGTAGTGTGTATCGAGGGCGCTGATCGTACTCGGCCTCGTCGTCGTCCTCGTCCTCGGCCGCTGATTGTTGTCTTCGGCGCCGAGGCCGTTAAGGAGCTCCCGTGGAACCGCTCTTCGATCATGAACGTCTGGATGTCTACCGTCTCCTCCTCGAGTTCATCGAGTGGGTAACTGCTCTGATTGAGGAAGTGCGCGGCGCAGCTCCAGGCAAAGTGGGCGAAGTCTGCGACCATCTGGACCGCGCGAGTCTGTCAGCGTTGTTCAACACGGCCGAGGGCAATGGGAAGCGTCAACGTGCGACACGAGCCCACTTCTTTGACGTTGCCAGAGGGTCAGCCACAGAGTGTGCTGCGTGCCTGGACGCTCTGGTGGCTAAGAAGGCTGCAGCGGCAGAGCGTGTGCTTGTTGGCAAAGAGATGCTTGTGCGTGCAGTGTCAATGCTGACGAAACTAGTACAACGGTATTCCGATGAGGGTGGCGTACGTGAGGAGGAAGCAGTGTACGAAGTTGCGGTCGAGTGACAGGCACAGGAAACGGACGACGGCGAGGACAAGTGTTATCGAAACGGCAACAGCCGAGGACGAGGACGAGGACGAGGACGAGGACGAGTACGAGCATGCTTAACCCCATTGTCAAACGCTGGCTCAACCGCGCGCTCATCATCGCGTTTGTCGCCGCCATCATCGCGTCGATCAAGGTGCTCGAACATGTCGCGCGCGAGACGCACGGCAGCGCCGCATTGTCCTCCTCGGACAAGACCGCGGGCACGCTCACCATCATCACGCCCCACTGGGAAGGCATCCGCGTCGAGTTCGCCCGCGCGTACAACGACTGGCGCATCGCGCAGGGCAACCTGCCCGTGCGGGTCGAGTGGCTCGATGTGGGCGGCACGTCGGACATCCAGCGGTATATCCGTTCGTCGTTCAGGAACAGCCCGGCAGGCATCGGCATCGACATCTTCTTCGGCGGCGGCGTCGACCCGTACATGGCGTTCGCCGCCGAAGGGCTTCTCGCGCCGTGCCCAGTTGCGCCGGGGATTCTCACCAACATTCCGTTCGAGCTGCATGGCGTGCCATTGTATGAAACAAACGGCCTGTGGTACGGCGCCGCGCTGTCAGGGTTCGGCATCCTGTACAACAACGTCGTGCTCGGCAAGTTCGGCCTCCCGGCGCCGATGACGTGGGAGGAGCTCGGGCAACCGGCGCTGCGCACATGGGCCGGCTCGGCAGACCCGCGCAAATCGGGCTCCGTCCACATGATGTACGAGATCATCCTGCAGGCATACGGATGGGACAAGGGCATGCAGATCATCGCGGCGCTCGCCGGCAATGTGCGCGGGTTCGTCCAGACGGCGAGCGCGGTGCCGAAAGACGTTGCCGTGGGCGAGATCGCGGCAGGGCTGTGCATCGACGTGTATGCATGGAGCACGATTGACGAGATCGGCGGCGACCGGCTGGGCTTTGTGCTGCCCAAGGGGTTGACGGTGGTGAACCCTGATGCGATCGCCATGCTCAAGGGCGCGCCGCGGGCGGACCTGGCGCAGGAATTCCTCTCGTTCGTCCTTTCGGAAGCCGGGCAGAAAATCTGGATGCTGAAGAAAGGCACCGCGCCCGGCGCGCCAAGGACGTACGACCTGAACAAGATGCCGATGTGGCCGTCGCTCTACGGGAAGTACCGGGGATGCACGCTGTTCACCGACTCGCCGTTCGAGTGGACGAGCGCCGTGAAGTACGATGCCGCGAAGGGCACGGTGCGCAACGCGATTGTCAAGGATTATCTTGGCGCGTTGTTCATTGACGCGCACCGCGAGTGCACGCGCGCGTGGGAGAGGGTGTGCACGTCGCCCGCGAGCAACGAGCTGCGCGGGATTTACATGCGCTTCCCGATGGACGAGGCGGCCATCCTGAACGCCGCGACCACCGCGTACGCAAATGCCGAATGGCGCGCCAGGGCGCTCTCCGACTGGTCAAACGACGCGCGCCGCCGCTACGCGGAAATCCTCAAACATTGAGTGCAGCATACATGCACATGCCCAGTATCAGATACGAAATCATAAATGGAACATAAGGCTCCATGGTTGGCGTTACGATCAACAGCATCAGCAAGGCGTTCGGGAAGACCAAGGTTCTCTCGGACATTGACATCGACATCGCGCCCGGCGAGCTGTTCTTCCTTCTCGGCCCGTCCGGCTGCGGCAAGACAACGCTCCTGCGCATCATCGCCGGGTTCACCGAGCCCTCGAGCGGCACCGTCTGCTTCAGCGGGCGCGACATGACGGCCGTGCCGCCCAACCAGCGCAACACGGGCATGGTCTTCCAGAACTACGCGCTCTGGCCACATCTGACGGTGGGCGAGAACGTGGCGTTCGGTCTCGATCTGCGCCACGTGCCACGCGAGGAGAAGGCGCGCCGCGTGGAAGAGGCGCTCGCGCTCGTGCACATGAGCGGCTACGGCATGCGCTACCCGCACCAGCTCTCCGGCGGCCAGCAGCAGCGCGTGGCGCT
>JAAYZF010000460.1 GCA_012514975.1 bacterium | reverse complement strand
TGCTCAGGTGCAGCACGTCCTTGAGGAACGGGCTGTACGACACCATCTCGGCCCCGTAGTGCAGGCTCGAAAGGAAGAACACGGCGCAGATCAGCAGCACGCGCGGCGTCCATACCGATTTCCGGTACTCATCGAGCGTGATCTCGACCGTTGCATTGTGTGGCAGGAAACACGAGAAGGCCATCAGCGCGAGATTGCCCAGCAGGGACAGCACGAAGACGAATCTGAACGTGAACCGGTCGATCAGCATGCCGCCGAGCCACATGCCAAGCCCGATGCTCGCGAACATGACGAACTGGTAGATGCCGGTTGCGCGCCTCGAATCATCGCCGGCGGTCTTGAAGAAAAAGGTGTTGTTGGCGATCGTGTACAGCCGGCCGGCGAAGCTGCCGGCAAGCGCGAACGTGCAGAACACCCAGAACGTCTCCGTGAAGATCAGGCCGAGGTAGCTCAGCGCCGCAAGGAGGAAGCTTGCCGTCAGCAGCCAGGCGATCTTCACCCGGTCCGTCGATATGCCCATCGGCAGCGACAGGATGATCGACGCGATGGACGACACGGCGAAGTAGAGGCCTGTCTGCGTCGGCGTCAGCCCGATGCTCTTGAAATACACGGGGATGAAGAAGCCGACAAGGCGGCCCAGCACGCCTGACAGCGCGACGATGACGAGGAAATAAGGGAATCCCTTGCCCACTTCACGCCCTTCCCGACGTTCCGAAGAGATCGAGATAATGACAGCACTTCGCGTGCATCGTGTCGTGCAGCGCATCGAACATTTTGAAGAACGACGGCTGTGCCGTGTGCGCAGCTCCCGCCATCGCCTCCGCGATGCTTCTCACCAGGTCGGTCGCGATGTTCACCTTCGCGATGCCGCGCGTGATCGCCTGGCGAAACTGCTGCTCGGGCAGGCCGGAGCCGCCGTGCAATGACAGCGGGATCGGGATACGCCGCGCAATCTCCTCGAGCAGCGCGCAGTCGAGCAGCGGGTCGCCCGCGTAGGCGCCATGCGCGTTGCCGATCGCAATGGCGAGCACGTCGACGCCGGTCTCGGAGGCGAACTGCGCGGCATGCGCCGGGTCGGTGAATCCCTTGCGTTGCGCGCCGTACGCCTGGTAGTCGGCGCCCGAGCCGACGTGGCCAAGCTCGGCCTCGACGCCGACGCCCGCGCGGTGCGCCGCCTCGACCACGCGGCGCGTGTGTTCGAGATTCTCCTCGAAAGGAAGCGTCGACCCGTCGTACATCACGTCCGTGTACCCGGCGTCAATGGCGCGAAGGCACTGCTCGACGCTGGAACCATGGTCGAGGATCAGCGACACGGGAACGCCCGCCCGCGCGCCGAGCTCCCTGACCGCCGCGTGCAACGCGTGGCTGTGCGGCTTGTCGAACCATTTCGAGAAGACGCCGAGCATGGCCGGCGCGCGCTTCTCCTCGAGCGCGCGGATGACGTCCTCGCAGCCGCTCGGCTCGAATATCTCGAACTGCGGCACGGCATACGCGCCGGCCCGCGCCTTGTGCAGAGAAGGGATGATGGATGTCAGTGGCATGCTGGTCGCCGTACGAACAATAGCACAGATGATACACGAAATGCCCGTGCAAGTCAAACGGCGCACCCGGGCGTTTGCCTTGCGCGCGGTCTTTGTGTAGAATGATAAAACGGTTCACCAATGGGAGTGCAATCCATGTCCGCAGCGACCCCGGGAGGAAAGGAGCCGGCCGCGGCCCCGCGCCTCGCATTCGCCGACGCCGCGCGCGTCTCCGTCGGCGGCGTCATCGGCGAGGGGCTCGAGGCAAGCATGAACGGCCGGCTGAAATGGTTCATCCGCGACGAGCGGAGCGAGGCGATACGCGTGTACCGCCGGAAGACGGCGGCGCGCAGCCCGTCGAAAGGCTGGCTGGGAGAGTGCGCGGGCAAATGGCTCTACGCGGCCTCGCGCTGCCTGGCACGCACGGGCGACCCCGTCATCGAACGCCACGTCCGGCGCGTCGCCGGCTTTCTCGTCAGCCAGCAGTGCGAGGACGGCTACCTCGGCACCTACAGCACGGCCGACAGATTCTGCGCGCCGGGCGTGCGGCGCCAGACGTTCGATCTCTGGATGAACGGCTACGTCATGCAAGGGCTCATGCGCGCGGCGACGGTGTTGCGGGACCGGAGCCTTCTCGCGTCGGCGCGACGGATCGCCGACCTGTGCATCCGTGTCTACAGGGACGCAGGTGCGAAGATCGTGAACGCGGGGCCGTTCAGCGGCATGGCCTCGGCATGCGTGCTCGAACACTTTGTCGACCTGTACGATCTGACGGGCGCGGGGAAGTATCTTGACTTCGCGGCGTTCTGCCTGCGCGAGCTCGACAGGCGGCCGGGCGTCGAGATCGTCAGGCGCACCACGCTGGGATACGACGCCGCCCAGATCGGCGAGGGCAAGATGTACGAGATGATCCGCTGCCTTGTCGGCATGGCGAAGCTTGCGCGCGCCACGCGGGACAAGGAGCTGTGCGCGGCGGTCGCGAACGCATGGCGCGAGATCAGCGCGCACCACCTCAATGCCGCCGGCGCGCCGTGCGGCGGCGTGGGCGGCCATCTCGAATGCTTCAACGTCCGCTACGCCTTCAGCCCCTACGCGTT
>JAAYZF010000459.1 GCA_012514975.1 bacterium | reverse complement strand
CCGTCTACACTTATCGCGCCAGTCGGCTCGTCGAACTGGTGTTCATCCGGCGCGTCAGTGACCGCGCCATGGGTGCAGACCAACGGTGTCTACTACACCGATGCGCTCACGCCGACCGTCAAGCTCTTCGTCATCACCAACCGCCCATGGGTCGCCGGCTTGTATGCGAAACACCTGTGGATTCAGTGGGGCGACGAGCCGCAGTCGCCTGCCTATCCTGCCGGCGAGGCTCCGGTCGAAATATGGTATGGCAAAGACCCGCAGGGCCACGACTTCGCCGAGCTCGAGCTCCAGGGACCGAATGCCGTGCTCCCGCCCGGCGGCAAAACATCGTACACAATGTACTGGCGGCTCGAATTGCTCGCCGAGAACACCATTGATGCCGCGGTCGACCGCCTGCGCCAGCTTGGGTTCCTGCCATGAAACTGACCGGATTGCTTCATCTTGCCATGGCGAAGCCCCAGCCGCTTGTTGTTGCGGTGTTCGCCGCTGTGCTCGCCTGCCTGTCGGCTCGCACCGCCCTGGCGCTGACATGGACGCGGCCCAACGAGGCCAACCCGCTCACCGTTGCGCTCTATCACTTCAACGAGACCGGCGGCACGATCGCCACCAATGACGCAGGCGGCCTCGCTGGCGCGCTGACGCTCGAAGACGCCTCCATGCGCCGCTCGGCTGCATCAGGCTGGATGCCCGGCTCGTTGCGCTTCATCTCGACGAGCAATGATCTCGTTGCCAGCTCGTTCCTGCTGAACAGCGCGGTTGACTGGCAGGCTGACGATCTGACAGTCTCCTTCTGGTTCCGGAATACAAAGGCTCCGGCATCAAATCCTGATGCAGGCGCTGCATACGGCGGCCCGTGGGGCGCGCGCTGCGCGTTCGACTGGCAGGCTGACGCGTTGATCCCGCTTGCGCCCATGTTCCGCCGCATCGCCATCCCTGTTGCCGGCGTCGGTACGAATGCCGTTCTCGACGGCGCATGGCACCATTGCGGCATGGCCTACAGCGGCGCCGACGGCCGTGTGCGCGTGTACATTGACAACGATCTGAAAACGAATAACGCCGTGTCCGCGGGCGAGACGAACAGCCCGCTGACCGCGCTTTCGATCGGCGGCGGGCCGTTTGCCCCGGTCTTGTCGGCTGATGACATTGACGAGCTTCTGATCGAAAAGAGCTTCATCACGGATTTCTCCGACGGGCACGTCATTCCCGAGCCGGCGTGTGCCATCCTCATTCTTCCTCTTCTTCTGCGCGCCATTCGTCGCCGCCGTGTCTGAATGTACCGTACACGAATGCCACGAATCACACGAATGGCATCGTACACGGAGTGCACGGATTCCACGGATTCCACCGAAGGGGAGTGGTCTTGTGCGAACGACGAACGGCGAAGGGTTCAACGCAGAGACGCAGAGACGCAGAGGACACGCGTTCGTAGTGTGCCCGTGAGGGCATGCCATGCCGCGAACGTCTGATCTGCGCAGACAGCCTCGCCAGAGCGAGAACGTCGGACATGTTCGGAGTACCGCCTTCAGGCGGGCAGTTG
>JAAYZF010000458.1 GCA_012514975.1 bacterium | reverse complement strand
GTGCGGCGTGCGCTTCAGCCGTTCTTCTTGCAGAACTCGATGCACTTCTCGATCGTGTAATCGATCTCATCCTGCTGCAGCTCGGGATACATGGGCAGCGAGATGCACTGCGCGGCATTCGCCTCGGTGTTGGGCAGCTTGAACACCGGGTCAATGTCCTTGCCCCACGGGAAGCCCTGCTGCTGGTGGATCGCGATCGGGTAATGCGTCTTCGCGTCAATCCCGTTGTCAACGAGGAACTTCAGCATCGCGTCCCGCTTCGGCGTCTCGATCACGTACAGGTGGAACACGTGGCGGTAGCCGGGCAGCGTCGTCGGCAGCTTCAGCCCCGTGCCCTTCAGCCCCTTGGTGAACATGTTGGCGATCTCGATGCGGCGGTCAGACCATTTGGTGATGTGCTTCAGTTTCACGCTGAGCACGGCCGCATGGATCGAGTCGAGCCTGTTGTTGAAGCCGTAGCTGTGATGCGAGCGCTGGTAGGAGCCGTGGTTGCGCTGCGCCTCGCACTGCTTGTAGATGTCCTCGCGGTTCGTCAGCACCGCACCGCCGTCGCCGAAACAGCCGAGATTCTTCTGGATGATGAAGCTGCAGCCCATCGCGTCGCTCTGCTCCATCAGCTTGAAGCCCGCGCCGCGCGAGTCGATCGATTGCGCGTTGTCCTCGATCACGCCAAGCTTGTGCTTCTTCGCGATCGCCCAGATCTTGTCCATCTCGGCCGCCTGGCCATAGAGATGGACGGGTATGATGGCTTTCGTCCTCGGCGTGATCTTCGCCTCGATGAGCGACGGGTCGATGTTGTTCGTGTCGCGCCGCGAGTCGACGAACACGACCTTCGCGCCGGCGATCCATGCCGCCTCGGCCGTGGCGAAGAAGGTGTTGGACGTGGTGATCACTTCATCGCCCGGCCCGATGCCCATCGCCATCATCGGAAGCCAGAGGGCGTCCGTGCCCGAGTTCACCCCGAGCGCGTATTTCACGCCGAAATACTTTGCGAGCTCATTCTCGAACGTCTTCAGATGCGGGCCAAGAACATACTGGCCGCTTTCGAGCACATCGAGGATTGCCGCGTCAATCTCCTTCTTGAGATTGTGGTACTGCCGTACATGGCCGTAGAAACCGACTTTCATGGTTGCTCCTTGCTGGTTGTTACACGAAAACGCAATGACGGCCACAGTATACCATTTTCGGCCTGGAACGACAACAGCATGGCGGCCCGCGCGCGCCAGTCCGGCACGCCGGGACCGGCCGCTGATGCTCGCGGGAACCGGGCTCGCGTGGCGGGCGCCGGCTGACCCGTTCATCCGCTTGACACGGCCCCTGAAATGTGCTATACTAAACCGGTTTAGTAACGGTATGTCCAGTAACCACCCATGGAGTTGCCACATGACTGCTCGATCCTCACTCCTCCCGGCGCCCTGTCTGCTCTTGACCGCCGCATCACTGTTCGCCGCGGAGATCGTCTGGAACGACACCGCCGCTGATTTCAACGCCGGTTCAAGCTGGGCGGGCGGCGTGGCGCCCGGCGCGGCCGACATCGCGGTGTTCGCGAACACGGCATCGCTTGCCAATGCGCCCACGCTGTCCGCGAACGCGTCGGTCGGCGGCATCCGCGTTGGCGCGGGCCCCGTGGCGTTCGGCGATCCCGCGAGCGCCCGTTCGCTCACAATCGGCGGCGCGGGCGTCACGAGCGCCGGCGGCGTCATCTCGGTCCAGGAAGGCAACATGACGATCACGCTGGGCGCGGACCAGACGTGGGACCTGTCCGGCGATTTCATTGCGAGCAACGCGATCAACGGCGCGGTGACGCTGAACAAGACAGGGTTGAACGCCCTGTACCTCGTGGGCAACGCCGGCGCGATCACCCAGGCGACGAACATCGTGCTCAGCGCTGGAACGCTCATTATCACAAATGCGGCCGGCGCCGCGGCCGACCGTCTGAACGACACGGCCGACATCACGATGCAGGGCGGGCGGCTCAGCGTCCAGCGCTGGCCATCGGCCACGACGGAGAACGTGGGCAGGCTGATCCTTGTGCGAAACAGGGACGACCTTGCGGTGCAGGCCCTGGTCGGCGCGGCGGGTTCCTCGGTCATACGCTTCTCTGGCCTCTCGCGCGCCCGTGGCTCGTTTCTCACCGTCTACCCGACCACATCGAGCACCTCGTACCGCTTCCCTGATGCGTCCATCCTCGTCTCCAACATCATTCCGCTGGCAGCAACCGCGCCAAGCCCCAGCGGCTGGCTCACGCTCGATGCGTCGTTCAACGTCATCAACCTTGCCGCGGCAGGCTACACGCTCATGTCCGCCACGCCGGAGACGGCATGGAACGGCTCGATGCATGTCTGGTGGGACGCCGCCGTCGCCGGCGCCACCGTCAACGTGACGGGAAACCGCACGATCGGCACCCTCCGGTTCAACCAGACGGGTTCGCGGATTCTCGACCTTGGCGGCAATACGCTCACGGTCGAGAATGGCGGCGTCCTGTCCGGTGCGGCGAGCGCTGGCGGGCACGTGCTGCAGAACGGGTATCTCACCGCCGGCGCCGCGTGCGGCTACGAGCTGTTCTTCACCGGCTACAACAGCACGCTCACCAATGACACCGTCATCACCGATAACGCCGGGAATCCCGTCTCGCTCACCAAGACGGGCGTGAAGGGCTATGTGCTCATGCAGCCCAGCACGTACAGCGGCGGCACGTACATCGATCAGGGCGACCTGGTGGCGCTCGTTGGCGGCGCGTGCGGGAGCGGCCCGGTGTACATCAACGAAGGCAGGCTGTTCGTCCCGGCGAACGCACCCGCGTTCTTCACGGTCACGAACGCCATCGTTGCGCAGCATCGCAGCTCCAGCATCGGGTTCAACGGCATGGCCGCCCTGTCCAACAGCACCGTCACCGTCATCGACGGTGCCACGCTCGCGTTCGAGTGGCTGGAAGTCGACAGCCCCATCACTGGCCCGGGTGCGGTCGCTCCGAAACGTACCACGACGTTCGCCGGCGACGAGCCGAACACCTACAGCGGCGGCACGTTCGTCGTGAACGGGAACTTCAACGACTGGCAGCTCATCCTCAAAAAGCCCGCGGGCGTCATCGCCGTCCCCGGCGACCTCGTCATCGCATCGGCCAGCGGGACCAGGAGCTGTTACGTCGACCTGGCTTCGAGTGAGCAGATTGCCGACACGGCCATCGTGACGATCGACAACGTCAATCCCACGGCGGTCAACACCATCCTCCGGCTCAACGGATTTGATGAGACCATCGGGGGCCTCGTGTCGACCACGGCGTTCAACACGATCGTCGAGAGCAAGGCTGGCGCTCCGTCGGTGTGCACGCTCATCATCAGCAATACCGTCGCGTGCTCCTATGGCGGCGTCCTGCGGGATGGCGGGAGCGGCCTGCTGGGGATCGTGAAGGACGGCCCAGGGACACAGGTTCTCACCAGCCCGCCCGAGTATACCAACACCTATACGGGCACGACCACGGTGAAGGCCGGCGTGCTCCTGATCGACAACGCGCTCTCCGCAAGCCCCGTGTCCGTTTTTGCAGGCGGCACGCTCGGCGGCAACGGATGGATCGGCGCCGGCGTCGCCAATGACGGCGCAATCGCCCCGGGCGCCAGCATCGGCACGCTCAGCGCGAGCGAGCTGACGATGAACGAAGGCAGCCGGTACGTCTGGGAAGTCAGCCCCGTCGACGGCAACACCGCGGACCTCATCAACGTCACCGGCACGCTCACCCTGCCGCCCGGGGACCACAGCGTCACCATCAAGGTCGTCCGCGTCGGCTCGCCCGGCGTGGTCAATGCCAAACCGCTGTTCACGTTCGCGGCACTGTCCGGTAATACCAATGCCCTCTTCCTCGATCTCGCTGGTTCGGGACTCTCTGACGCGACGGTCGGGCTGACGGCGTCGGAGATCACGCTGTCCCTCGTGCCCGAGCCTGCGGTGTTCGGCGTGTGCCTTGCCCTGCTCGCCGCCCTGCGCCGCTGCAGGAGAAGCTGACGGCTTCGCGGACCGGCCGGCGGCAGGCAACTGTGTGCAGTGGGTGAAAGGCGTGTGCCGGACACGTCGCGGCTTGGTTCGGAGCTCCACCTTCAGGTGGGCCGTTGGCGCCGCATGCCCAGTGTGGATTGGCAGGGGCATCCTGCCCGTGTGATCGGGACAGGGATGTCCCTCCTACCTTCTCCTGGCGACTGCCGGCAGGCGGCCCATCCTTTTCGCAAGCCGTGACAGGCTCTGCTCGTGTTCGTCCGCCATGCCGAGATGGATCGTGTCGTTGAACGGCGCAAGCCAGCGGTCGTCCAAGTGTCCCGGACCGAAGAACGCTCCGAGCAGCGAACCCGCCGTTGCGCCGAACGAATCGGTGTCGTTCCCCTGCGCCACCTGCATGCAGATGCCATCTCCCACGTCGCGCGCGAAGCACAGTGTGTTGATCAGCGTGCCGGTTTCCTGGTACACCTGGCAGTGGCCGTACTGGCCGTATTTGCCGTGAATGCGATTGTATCCGTCCAGCCAGTCCGCTGCGGCGCGGACGTGTTCGAGCGAGTCGCTCACAATGGCGAAGAACCGGCTGCGCTGCGGAACGAACTGCTGCGCAATGCGGAACACTTCGAGCGGATCGTCGCATGCCATCGCCGTCGCGATGGCGGCTGCAACATACATCGTTGCATAGATGCCCGTGCGGCGGTGGGTCATTGCGGCATCGCGCCACGCGAGCTCGGCGGCGAGCGCGGGATTGCCGGGGCAACTGTAGCCGTACGCATCAGCGCGGATCACGGCGCCGCACAGTTCGTCGCCCGGCTGCAGAAGGGAGACCCATTCTTCGAATGCGCGCGGCAGGTTCCAGCCGAAGTACGAACGGATGCCGTTCTTGATGTTGAAGAGGCGCTCCGGCCCCCACGTCCAGTTGATCGGCAGGTTCGACTGCCAGATGTCTGCCAGGTCGTCCATCGTGAACGCGTATCCCTTGCGCTCCTGCACCAGCATGCCGGTTACAGTGTAGTTGATGTCGTCGTCGCTGGCGGCGTAGCGGATGTTGCCGCTGGTCGTCGCCGGCCAACTGTTGTGGCGGCGGCCCAGCGCATCGAGCATGGCTGATGACACGTAATCGCGCAGCGGCCATTCCCCAAGCGGCTCTGCCGCGGCACGGATTTCGGCGAGCGTCGGGTTGACTTCGAGCGGTTTGCCCAGGATGCAGCCGCAGACGGAGCCGAGGAATGCAGCCTCGATGCGCGGGGCGATGGCTGCCGCGTCCGGCTCTGCCAGCGGCTTCGTGGGCCTCTGCGTGTCGGCCGCATCCAGGATGCCGGCGAGGTCGTTCGGCTCGTGGTACGGCCAGTCCTTTCGCAGGGGCAGACCGGCCGCATAGCGTGCAACGGCCATGAGCGCGTCATAGCTCGTGCCCGCTGCTTCAAGGCGCTCGTTCATGCCGCTGATGTCGTGCCCCTGGCGTTCCTTGTCGGCGAGGACGTCGGCGATCATCTTCGAGAGCTGCTCGGGAGAGGGGAGCATCGTTGTTACTCCATGGTGGTGAGAAATCCGTGCCGGTCCCAGCCGTACGCAGGATTTGGCGGCCCGTCATAGTGTATGCTGATACGCCTACCGCCGTGGACTCGGGCTGTGAACGACACCGGGCCGAGGCGTGTGGGCATCGCGTGCACGCCGAACGAGGCGCCTTCACGCAGCCATGCCGCAGGTACGCCGGCGCCGAGCACGAGCCGTTCCCCGTCATCGTCCACGAACACCGCGCGCAGCGTCAGCAGCATCTCCGCCGACGTCCAGTTGTGCGGCATGTTGCCGGCGAGGGCATGTTGTCTGTCCAGCCAGCCCAGTGCGCCCGCATCATTGCGGAAGGGGAGGGATTCGTTGTCGCCGGGCTGTCCCTCACGCCACGCGGAGATGCCCCAGGGAGAGCACGCCTCATCGAGCATGCCGTCAAGGCACGTCCATGCTTCGTCAACAAGGCCGAGGCGCACTGCGTTGCGTATCTGGGCGGCCTCGAAGTACGTCCAGAGCGGCTCGGGGATGCGCCTGCCGTTGTCATAGACACGATGTGTCCTGAACCAGGCGGCGAACGCTTCGCGCAGCTCGGGGCAGTCGGCCAGCACGCCTGAGGGCGAGGGGGCAACGGCCGGGTCGCGGGTGTTGCCGTACACGGGCAGCAGGCGCGAGACGACAAGCCGCCTCAATTCGTCCGCGTGCGCACGCCAGGCAGTTTCCTCCGGCCAGTTCACGCGCCGCGCAGCCTCGGCAGCCCAGTGCAGGCCGGCGAGGCACCACACATTAATATAAACGTTCGGCCTGTGCCAGTCCATGCGCCCATTGACAAGACCGTTGTCGGCCGCAAGACAGACCACGCGCGAGCCGGGCGCAAGGGCATAGCGGGGCATGACGCCGTCGATGCACGCACGCACGGGCCCGGCGGCGGAACGCATGCGATCAATCCATGCCACGCGGCGCGCAATGTGTTCATGCTGCGCGTCGAGCCATGCATCGTCGCCGGTAATGAACGCATGCTGGACAAGCGACCAGATGCCTTCGCCCGGCGCATCCGCCTCGGCGCCGAACCCGCCGGCGAAATCGCGGGGTGCAAGGAACTCGACTCCTATGCGTGCAAGGTCGGACCTGCCGATCACGTCAAGGGCGCGCAGGATGATCACGCCGTCGCGCATCCAGAAATGCGGGTAGTTCACCGTGCCGATTCGCGGCAGATTGTTGTCCATCGCCGCGAGGATGTGCCACGCGCTGCGCTGCCACGTGAGTGCGATGCGCTCATCAGGCGCGGTGATGCGGGCGGGAAGCGCCGCGGCCCATTCCTCGACAGCCTTTGTGCGGGCGGCGCTGAAACCGGCGTTCGCATGCGGACGTGCCAGCCCGAGCTCGCGACTGAATGTGCGGCCGAGAAAACCATGCTCGGCGCGCAGGTGAATGACGGCATCGCCGCCCGGCCCGGGTGTGCAGGCGAACAGCAGAAGCGCCAGTGGCGCGCACGGGTTCTCCGGCTGCGTTTCGGCAAGCCAGTGCCCGGCGGGAGTGGCATCGAGGGTCACGCGCAGCCCGCTCTCGCAGAGCAGATCCCTCCTCTCCGCGTCCAAAGTGAACAATCCCGCCGTTCCTCCCGCCGGGCCGACAGGGCGGATGACGAGCGCAACCTGTGCGCTCTTCGCCGCATTGGCCGAGAGCCGGATTTCCTCGAAGTCGCATCCCTCCGCTCCCTCGCCTCCGCGGTGGACCAACCGCGAGCGCAGGCATATTGATGGCGTGCCATACGCCGCATGCAGCACCGGCGTGTCGCCCTCCCCGCCGAAGTGCCAGGAGACTTCCTCGGGCGCCAGCCGGTCAGGCGCGATCACCTCCTCGCCGTCGATCAGCCACCAACTGATGCCGCACGTCCACACGCCGGGCGAGAACACATTGCCAGGCTCGACCGTGGTCTTGTCCGCGGCGTCGGACGCAGGGTGGCCGAGAAACACGTGGCAGACTCCGCGATGCGGTGTGCGTGCGACGATCCGTCTTAGTTGTTCGAGTGTCATAACGATGCCATGTGGTTACGTGCATTCAGTATAACATATCACGCATCGAGCGCGGCTGCGCTTTACTTTCGGCCGGTGTTTTGCTATAAATATACTGCCAGTGTAGATGGTCCGCTTCCATCTGCTTTCCCGGCACTCATCCACCAAGGGAGGATACCCATGGCAACGGCACAGAGGTTGGCTGCATTCCTCGGAACAACCCTTGTTCTTTCCGCTTCAGCGGCAACCGCCGCCACGTATGCCTGGCAGACTGCCGGAGGCGCTGACTGGACCAACGCGGCCAACTGGAACCCGCCGGGTTGTCCGCAGGAACTGGGCGACGAAGCCGTCCTCCCGCAGATCGCCAGCGCGACATACTCGATCAATCTCCACGCGGGCAACGCCATCACCCTCAGCGTGCTGCGCGTGACAAGCGATGCGGGGCAAAGCTACCGCGTCTACATGCCGGTCAGCACGGCGACGCGAAGTGAAATCTTTCTCGAGAACCCAAACGGCAACGCGCAGTTGCTCTTCGAAGCCAGCGCGGGCGCAGGCAAGCTTACCTTTGACGGCAATGCGGCAGCGCGCCACCTCGTTCATCTGAACGACGATCTCGATATCGTCGTGTCAAATGGGACTTCGACCGAGGACGTTGAGTTCAATCGCACGATCTTCGACGGCGCTGACCGCACGATCACCAAGTCCGGCTCGGGCAACCTGCGGCTCTACGTCAACACCTCCGGCGGCGGGCTCAACGATTGCACGTTCAACATCCTCGAAGGCCAGTTCACCATCGCCATAGACAACCCGATCCCGCAGTGCCCTGTCGACATGCACGAGGGTACCCTGCTCCTCTGCCAGTACCTCGGCGTCGGCCACCGCGGCGGTCTCATCATGCGCAACAACACCACCCTCCGCATGCAGGCGAACGGCGTCTCTGAAAGCAAGCACGGCGATATCACCGTCCATGGCTCCACCACCTTCGACGTCCAAGCCGGCAAGGAACTGATGGGGGTATACGGCATGCTCGCCGGCACGGGCACCATCGTCAAAACCGGCACGCAGACGAATTTCTACGTCGGAACCATCAGCCCCGGCTTCAGCGCCGGTACGCTCACCATCGATGAATCGGCAGGCGCCGTCCTCCTCGGCCTCACCAACAATACCGTCGAGCTGCTGATCGAAGATGGAGACCTCATCGAGCTCGCCAGCTTCAGCGCGCCCGTCGACCTCGCGACCATCGACGCGACATTCCTCAATGCCACGACACCCGGCATGACCAACTGGTTCCTCACATGCGACGCGGGTATCGCAAATGAACTGAACAGCGTCAGCTTTACGAACGCGCTGACGGGCATCGTGATCTACGACGCCGGCAACGGTCGCGTCGGCGCCATCGTCGTCCCTGAACCGGCCATCCTGTTTGGCGCAGCCGGCCTCGTCATTGCCTTCCTCCGCCGCAGGTGACGCGCGGACGGGCTGAAACGACGCAGGCTGAGGCCAGAGACGGAATGGTCAACGAAGGAGGTCGTATGAAACCATTGAACGCAGCACTGGGTGTCCTGCTCTACGCTGGCGCAGCCATGGCGGCCGGCTTGGGCGGCGACACCTATCTTACCGGGCAGATTTGGACGCCGCTCGGCCAGGGCGGCCAGGGCTACCAGTTCCAGATCGTGCTCGACGGCACGACGCTTGTCGCCGAGACGGATTCGGCAGGCTGGTTCACCTTCCAGGACCTGACGCCGGGCGCGTACATGATCGAGGCCGTCGAGTTCGCACCCGTCAGCGCCCAGTCCGGCATCGCCGCGTCTGTCATGCCGCACCAGATCACGCCGCAGGTCAGCCATGGTGTCGTCTGCACGGGCTATCCCGGCTCGTATATGATGGCGGGTCGCTACCTGCTGTCGCATCCCGACGCGGCCGATCCATGGTACATCGGCGCGCGCATCGTCCCCGACGAATGCTCCGTCCTGTTCAAAGGCTGGCGCAGCGAGCTGCTCGACAAAGGCGTGATCAAGGCCGCCGGGGAGTTCGGGGACATGGCGGGCAAGACCGTCCACGTCTTTGTCTGCAACACGCTGTTCGGCCCGGTTGTCCTCGATAACAAGGGCAAAGGCGAATCGGCCGACAAGGCCGTACGCGTGAAGGCTGCAAAGGGCACGATCACTGTCAAAGTGAAGAATTACTCCGGCGCCCTCGCCTATGCAATGGTCCAGCCGTACTATGTCTACGGTCCGCGCGAATACGTGCCCACGGTCTCCGGCATCAAGAAAGCATCATGGAAGAAATGGAACAAGGCTTCAGGCCTGGTCAAGAAAATGGGCTTCAAACAGGAGAGCAATGTCTATGAAGACGACGGGTACGAGACCGCCGAGTTCGGCGTGAACGACAAGGGCATGTGCGGCCCCTACACGTTTGACAAGGCCGACAAGATGGGCGGGTCGTTCAAGTCCGGCGATGCAAAAGGCAAGCTCGATGTGAAGAAGAGCAGCGTGTCCTACTCGATCAAGAACGGCCAGTGCGCCAGCCCCGTCACCGTCTTTGTACAGTGAATGCTATGAAACAATCCGTCTCAATCGGCGTCATCGGCACGGGCATGTGGGGCGAAGACCACCTCGGCTGCCTCAAAACGGACGAACGCGTGCGCGTGTCGTGGCTGTGCGACCGCGATGCCGCCCGGCTCGATGCCGCCATGAGGAAGTTCAACGTCCCGAACGGTGCGCGCGACTACCGCGAGATGCTCAAGGACACCACGCTTGATGCCGTCATCATCGCCACGCCGCCCTTTACCCATGCGACAATGGCAATCGATGTCATGCGCGCGGGGAAGCATGTGCTTGTCGAGAAACCGATGGTGCACTCGCGCGCCGATATGCGCCGCCTCCTTCTCGAGGCAGCGCGCTATCCAAGGCTGGTCAGGCTCGATGCCTCCTTCCGCTCGACGCGCACGCAGCCGAAATTCACGTTCATCAAGAACCTGATCGACAGCGGCGTGCTCGGCAAGGTGTATCACATCCACCATTCCATGATGTCGCCCACCATGCTCTGCGACCGCAACCCGCAGGCTGGCTGGGCGATCCAGAGGAAATTCGCCGGCGGCGGGCCGTCGCTTAACTGGGGCGGCTACGACCTCTCGTTCCATCTCGGCCTCCTGGGCGACAAGCCGCGCCTCAAATCACTGCGCTCGATTGCCAGGCCCGGCCTGCGCGATATCCAGCGCCCAGGCTACGTATGCGACGTTGAACAGCACTTCGCTGCATTCATGGAATTCACCGGCGGGCTGACCTACTACTATGAACGCGGCGAGAGCGCGCATTGCATCGCCGGCAGCGAAACGCAGATTCACGGCACCAAGGCCGGCCTCAAGTTCAACTACCTCGAATGGGAATCGTACGACATCGAGTTCTTCTCGCCAGGCATGCAAGGCACCGGCCCCACAGAGAGAAAAATCATCACGGTCGACCGCGGTGACAAGCCTGAGAACTGCAACATCCTCCCGCTGCGCCATTTCGTCGATTGCATCCAGGGAAACGCCAGGCCGATCATGCCGCTCACCCTCGCCGCCAAACACCTCGACATCCTCTTCAAGATCGTCGGGCAAGGGCGGAAAAGATGATGTGGCTGGCCTCTCCGAGGCCGGTACGTCTAACAACATAACGGGCGCAGAGCACCCATCCACATCGACTCCCATGACCACTCCCGCCATCAATCAGAAGAAAGTCGTCATCGTCGGCGCAGGCGCCGTGGGCGCGACATTCGCCTACGCGCTCGCCCAGAGCGGCATCGCCGAGGAGATCGCGCTGATCGACGCGAATGTCGACCTTGTCAAAGGCCAGGTCATGGACCTCGCGCACGGCTATCCGTTCTTCCCGCCGCTCGACATCCATGCAGGCACACGCGACGACTATGCCGACGCGCAGGTGATCGTCATCACCGCGGGTGCGAAACAGAATCCGGGCGAATCCCGCCTCAACCTCCTGCAGCGCAACGCGCGCATCATCGAGTCAATCATCGCCGATATCGTTGCCCACAATGCCCGCGGCGTCATCGTCATGGTGAGCAATCCCGTTGACATCCTGACGAGCGTTGCGTTGAACGCATCGAAATGGCCGCCCGGCCGCGTCATCGGCTCGGGCACCGTGCTCGACAGCGCGCGATTCCGCTACCTGCTCAGCGAACACTGCAACGTCGATGTCCGCAATGTCCATGCGTACATCATCGGCGAGCACGGCGACAGCGAGCTTGCCGTGTGGTCAATGACCCACATCGCCGGAATAAAGATCGACGCGTATTGCGCCTTGTGCGGCAAGTGCGGCGGATGGCAGACCCAGCGCGACGCGATCGTCAAGGCGGTGCGCGAGTCGGCGTATCACATCATTGACTACAAGGGCGCGACGCATTTCGGGATCGGCATGGCGCTGGTCAGAATCGTCGGCGCCATCCTGCGCGACGAGCGCAGCGTGCTGACTGTCTCGACGCTGCTGACAGGGCAGTACGGCCTGAAAGACGTGTGCCTGAGCGTGCCGGCGCTCGTGTCGCGCAACGGTGTCGAGACGATTGTGGAAGGGGAGTTGTCGAAGGACGAAACGAATGCCCTTGCCGCTTCAGCGAAAGTCCTCGAGGAAAGGCTCAACGCCCTCGCCGCCAAGCCAGCGTAGGAGGGACATCCCTGTCCCGACTAGGCCGCCTGCGCGCCATCCGGGAAAATTCCTTGCGCGAACGGCAGCGCAAGGAATTTATGATTCGTGGTCGCAGCTCTCTGACGCTCGGCAGACACTTCACCGGCATCCACAGTCCGTCACGCGGAATCCGCATTGCAGTTACTGAACACTGAATACTCAATACTCCCCGTTACTGAATGCTATGGCGAGAATTCCTCGCGCGAACGGCAGCGCAAGGAATTCATGATTCGTGAGTGCGGCACTCTGACGCCCGGCAGACACTTCGCCGGCATCGGCGGCGCGCACCGTACCAGCCGCACACCCGCCCTTGCGCGCCTTCCACCGTAGACGCGGGATGGCATACCGCGCCGGTCCCGCACGCGGGACCACCATCCGCCCAAAGCACTATCGCCACAATCTTACCGATTACCCCCATGAGTCTGCCTTGGAGAGCTCAGAGAGAAAACGGCAACAGCCTCTCAGTACACCGATCCCACGGAAACTACGGATGTTGATCCTCGCCACAAAGAGTCACAAGAGACACAAGAAGAGCAGAAGTCAAATACTCTCCGTTACTGAACACTTTCCGTTCCCCGTGCCTCCGTGCCTCCGCGTCTCTGCGTTGACAAAGTGCCGTTGCCGTTCCTTGCGCCTTTGCGTCTTTGCGTTGAGTCCGTTGTCGTTGCCGTCCCCCAATATGCAGTCGTTTCCGTGTCTTCCGTGGGCGTCTGCTCCGTTGCCGTCCTCTGCGTCTCTGTGTCTCTGTGGTGGAAAGAGCCGTTGTCGTTCCGCCTCTCTCTTTCTCTCCCTCCCCTCACCTCTCCCCTCAGACACTCCACCGAGCCTTGTAGAAATGTTCGCCTGGCACGTGGAACGTCCCTTCCGGACCGAGGAAATGAAGCCGCTCGGCCCACCAGTTCGGCGCTTCAGCCTGCACGTAAACTGTCCGCCTGGTGACGGGGTGCTGGCTGATGCACTTCAC
>JAAYZF010000457.1 GCA_012514975.1 bacterium | reverse complement strand
TTGGCGAATGCCTGCAACAGCGCCGATGTCTGCGGATTGTCCTTCTCATACTTCATAATGGTATCAGCCGAATTCTTCAGATGCCGCGGGGTAAGGCCGAAATCGAACAACGCGGCAACCTCCACCGGCTCCAGCAGGCGAACCGCGTCGAGCGCGTATCGTTCGCCGTTGCCGAGTTCCGCAAGGTGGTGTTCGCCCCATGCGGCCAACTCCTTGACCGCCCGCTCGCTGGCGGGAAGACTGGCGAGGTAGGACCGGCTGTCAGCCACGGGGAGATCTGTCTTCCCGGTCTTCTTTTGCAGCACGCTGATCGGGACCGCCTGCTCTCGGATGACAACGCCGAAAAGAGGCGTCGATGACTCAGCAACGGCAAAGCGGATCAGTTTCATGAAGGTCTTCCTTTCTGCGATGGAACTGCGTCAATATTCGACGTCGATGCCTTTTGCTCTGGCCACCTGGTAGATGGCGTCGAACGTCCCCGCCGAATCCCATGGCGCGTCTGCCGGATCATTGCGAAACTCGCGATATGCCCGCTCGACGTTCATGTACAGCCGCGCCGGTGCGCGCCACTCGCCGTACGGACCAAACTCCATTCGCTTGGCAGCATCCAGCGACGTGAGCCCGTTGTCAAAGCACTTCCTCGACTCGTCGCGGACGTACTGGAGGTATGCTCTCATCTCCGTCACCCCCTCGATGCCGCAGAGCGGACCGTGACCGGGGACGATGACCTCCGGCTCGAGTTCCACAAGCAAATCGAGGCACTGAAACCACTTCTGGTATGACCCGGTCCAGCCCATGGGCGTGCACTGCCGGAAAAGTACGTCCCCGGCGAATACCACGCGGTCCTTGGGAACATGTATGATCGTGTCCCCGACTTGATGGCACGGCCCGACATAAATCAAGTGGACCTCCGTGCCGTCAAGATTCAGCTCGTAACGCGTGTCGAACAGGACCGTCGGCAGGACGAGCTCGACGCCGTCGAGATTGTAGTCCTCCGCCAGTTGCTGCCCTGCGGCCGCGACGCCGGGGTGAAGCATCTTGAGCACCAGTCGCGCAAGCAGATGATCAACGCCGTGCAGCAATTTCCGAGTCTCCGCCGGATTGGCGACGTGCCTCATCCGCTCCGGCACCGACTTGTGGGCAATAATCTCCGCGCCGTCGAAGAGCTGGTTGCCCCAGACATGATCACCGTCCTCGTGGGTGTTGACGACGCGTTTCGGCATGGCGGTCCACACCTTGCTGAACATCTCTATCATCTTCCGCGCATGGGGCAAATCCGATTGCGTGTCAATCACAACGCCCCCGGCACGATTGATGAGGCCGGAGTTCGCGTCGCACACACGGTTCTTCTCGTTGAGGACTGCAAAGCAGTTCTCGCTCACCTGTTTCATTTCCATACGAATTCTCCCATATGGACAGTATCCCATAGGCGCCTGAAATTGTCAAGGGAATGGCAGGGTCAGGGACTGACTATTGACTTTGGTATGGTCGCGATGCGCCGCCGGAAGGCTCGGTTGCTCTTCTGCTTCCGCTCCACCCGCTCCTTCACACGCGTCACCGCGCTTGTCGTGATCCCGCCCATCGCTTCCCCGATCCCGCGGCCCGTCAGCCGCCCGCGGCTGTGTGTCGCCATCAGGTACAGCGCCACCTGCCGCGCTTCCCGGAATCGTGCACGCGCCTGGCGCAGTTCCTCCGGGACTACCCCGTACGCCGCGCCCACCGCCTTCAACACCTGCTCGACACTCGCCCCGCTCACCCGCCGCATGCTCCCGGTTGCATGCCGGTCCTTCACCCCGTGCTTCCTGATCAGCCGCTGCACCCGCTCCATGAAGCTCTCGCTCCCCAGCACCGCCTGTCCCCGGATGTACT
>JAAYZF010000456.1 GCA_012514975.1 bacterium | reverse complement strand
GCCAGCCACATTCGTCGCGGAATGTGGATGGGCGCTCTGCGCCCGTTGTGTTGTTAAGTACGTACCGGTCTCGGAGAGGCCAGCCACATTCGCCGCCGGATGTGGATGGGCGCTCTGCGCCCGTTATGTTGTTAAGTACGTACCGGTCTCGGAGAGGCCAGCCACATTCCCGCCGGATGTGGATGGGCGCTCTGCGCCCGTTAGGTTGCTATGCGCGACCGGCCAGGGCCGGTCACATTCGCTCGACCGGCCTGAGGCCGGTCGGCTCTATCGGGACAGGGATGTCCCTCCTACGTTGCCGTCATGATGATGATGCATGCCCATGGCGGCGATGAGAAGCGCAGGGCCGACAAAGAACGCCTTGCCGATGAAATACAGGCCGATGCCCGTCGAGAGCGCGTCATTGCCGTGGTCAAGCCCTGTCTTTGTCAGAATCCATATGCCGCCGAGAAAGCAGAGGGCGAACGAGATGAACGCGGCGAGGATGCCCGCGCGTTTCAGATGTTTGTTCATGGCTGGACCTCTTGTGATGATGGATAGCCAAAGAACCGCAGGTTGTTCCTGATCGGCTCGGGCGGGATGCCAAGCCGGCCGGTGAAGGGATAGTCGAACGCGAGCACCGTGAACAGGATGAGCGAGATGAGCGCCGTGAGCAGCGAGGTCATGACGATCTGCGACTTGAGGCTGGCAATGCCGAAGAAAAAGGTGAAGACGACGGTGATCATGCCGCCGAAGATGAGGACGCACCAGAGGATCGTGTCAACGCCGGCGCGCGAGGCGAGGAGGCGCATCCTGCGCGCGTCGCAGAGGTCGTTGAATTTTTCGACGGCGAGCTCGAAGAACACCTCCTCCGGCTGCGTCCTGCCGGTATAGCCGCCAAAGAGCTTCCAGACGCGGCCTTGCAGCTCGAACATGCGGGGGCTGATCTGGCCTCTGCCGGTCGTCTCCCAGTCATACGTCACCGTTGCCGCGACATACTCGCGCATAAGGGCGAGCGCGTCGCTTCTGAACGGCTCGTTGAGCTGCTCGACATTCCTGAAGATGTTGGCGATGCAACTGGCTTCCTTGTCTACGTTGGCCGTCGCTTCATCATAGTTCTCCCAGACGACGATGACGGTGAAGGCGAGGAGGACGGCGTAGATGACGCCTATGGTGCCGAAGAGGAAGCCGGCGACGTCGTTGTGCAGCCGCAGCCGCTCGTGCGAGATGAACCGGCGGACGAGCAGCAGCGCGCCAAGCGCGGCGGCGACCGAGACACCCACCGTCAGTATGCCCAGCGGAACCGGCGGGACGTGCAGCAGGAGATATCTTCCAAATGTCATTGCAGTGTCGGTGTGGAGGTTACTGGAGCGGCGCCTCGAACGCGCCTGCGTCGCGGCATTTCCCCGCCGCGGGCCTGCCGGCAAAATCGCGGAGGAACGGCCCGGCGAATTCCCAGTCGTACAGCTCGCCGATCGTCGTGTGCGCATCGGCAAGCGTGCCGCGGGCAATGCGGAGAAAGTCGATCTCACCCTCGAAATAATGGCCTTCAGGGCCGCGAGCGACATACAGATCGCCCGTGTTCGACAGCGATGCGCCTGCCGCAAGGGCGATCCGCTCGTCCGCAACGGCGCGGCCGTCAACATATAACGTCATCATGCCCTTTGCGCGGTCCGTCTCGGCGATGACATGATGCCATCCACCGTCGTTTACCGGAAGATTCGACACGAGCAGCGAATGCCTCCGGCCGGCGGTGAGCATGAGGGTGATGCCGCCGGCATTGTTGAGGGCGAGGCGATAGCCGGCGTCGGCGGCCTTGGCGACGAGGACGCTTGCGGTGCGGCCCGGCGCGGTGCGGAAGTAGAGCTCGATGAGGAAGTTATGCGCATCGATGTCGGGCGTTGAGAGCTGCGAGCCCTCGGCGGTGAGCCTGGTGAATTCGCCGGCGATGGTGGTCGAGTAGTGGTACGGTTTTGTCATCTCGGCATGGCGCGCGACGGCATACTGGTCCTTGCCGTTGAAGCGCAGCGCGCCGTCAGTCCAGTTCTCGAGCGTGCCCGGCGCGTAGTCGTCCTTCGAGACATTCACGGCGGTGAGCGGGCAGGTGGGCACCATGTGGTCGGCGCCGCGGTCCGCGCGATAGGGCGTCATGTTCCAGTGGTTGTCGATCAGGATGGACGGATCGGCGTTGTTGCGCCTGAAGTGCCATTCGCCCACGGTGGCGTACAGGGCCCACGGCACGAAGACCTTTGCGCCGTAATCAATCGCGGGCGAGCCGGGCGATGGGATGAAATCGCGCGCGGCCGCGTTGCGCACGGGGGACGACGTTGCCATCACGCCCGCATCGGCGCACAGGGAGCCTGCCTTCGCAAGCGCCTGTTTGAATGCGTCGAGGCCGGCATGCGGCGTGCCGCTCGCCTCGAACACGGCGAGCCGGTTGGTGGCGATGTCGTAGAACACATTCCTGCCGTAGGCGATCGAGAAATGCGGATACGCGGGCGGGGTGGGCGAGTTGACATCCTCCTTGAGCTGGCCATGGTTGAAGACCCACGAGCTGATGTCCATCCAGAGGTTGCCGAGGTAGAGGTGCCTGCCGCCGGCGGGGGAGAAATAGGAGCCTACCGCGAATTTGTGGATGGTGTTGTTGAAGTAGGCGTTTTCGATTGTCGGCGTGGCCTCGGTGAATGCGCCGTGGTTGCAGAGCGGGCTCGAGAGGTCGTTGTTATTGCCCCAGGCGACGTTGTTGAAGAGGTAGTTCTTCGATGAGCCGTCAAGGTAGTAGGCGCAGCCGAGCCGCCCGCTGTTCTCCTTGCCCTTCGGCTGGTATGCCCAGTTCCAGTAGCCGTTCGGATTGCCCGATATGTTGTTGTAGAGATAGAACGGGCCGCCCTGCCATGTCTCGATCCCGCCCCAGTCATTGGCGGAGAGGAGTGAGTCGGTGACCTTGTTGTGGTAGATGAGGTGGCGGGCGAACGGCCTGTC
>JAAYZF010000455.1 GCA_012514975.1 bacterium | reverse complement strand
TGGAATGATGGAATGATGGAATGATGGAATGATGCGCAGCAACGCTGTGCGGCAGCCGTCGCGTGCGGCTAGTCCTTCGGCGCGGTGTACCGCGCCTTGCCGTCCAGTTGCACTGTCTCCCCGCCGCTCCATCCTTTGAACGCGACGAGCACGGGCATCTGCGCATTCTGATAGATCATCTTCGCCGGGCCGCGCACCACGAGGGTGTTGGCCTTCTTGTTGATCAGCATCGCGCGCACCGGATGGCCGAACCACGCGACTGTCCCCTTCCTGTTCACGCGCACTTCATCCGGTTCGTCATAATGCACGATGTTCTCGTTCTTCACTGACACGCGGAGGAAATTCGACGTGACGGAAAGCGCGCCGATGTCGTCGAACGTGGCTTTGATGGTGATCCATCCCCATTTCGCGCCCCGCAGGTGCTGCTTCACTTTGCGGATGCGCAGCTTGATGTCCCGCGCGAGCGGCAGGTTCGTCACGTACCACAACTGCCCCTGCGACACCACGTGTGTGAACGATTGCGTGGGCACGCCCGGCCAGCTTGCCACATTGACCGTGCACGTGGCGGCGCCGGCGCCGACGAACACGACGACACCGCACGCGCCGGGATCGTTCAACAGGTCAGCCGCGATCTTCCGCCCGCCTTCCACCGGGTTCATGTGGAACACCGGGTCGTCGTCGGTCCGTCCACGCACCCCCCAGTCCGGCGCCGGGTTCAGCACCCCGCAATCAAGGCTGGCAAACGTGTTGCTCGTGTCATCCGTCTGCGACGGGTGGCGCAGCGAGATATACGCGTCGGCGTTGCCGTCGCAGCTCAGCGAGAGTTCATGCTGTTTCGCCGCACGCGTCTGCGCGCAGATCGCACTGCACAGCGCCAGCGCCAGTAGTGTGTTCCTCATGCGTCAATCTCGTTCAACATGTCCATTCAGGGGCGGCACGTCGCCGCATATCTTGATAGTATACCACATTGCCGGGTGCTGCGTCAAAGATTTCCTCCCCCATCCCGGCGCCTACGAGACCACCTCGTCCTCTTCGTCTTCCTCCGGGGGCGCGGCAGCAGTTGCCGGCTCCTTGAGCATCTGCCTGCCGATAAGCATCAGCACCGCCGGGATGACGACGAGGTAGACAAGATAGGAAAAGCCGCTGAGGTGCACCGGCGGAAATCCACTGGTCTGCGGCGTGAACTTGTACAGGTTCCAGAACAACACCACCACCGAGAGCCACACGGTCGCGAAATTCGGCAGCGCGTCGCCCGAGCGCATCCAGTGGGTGCCCCTCGCGCGCTCCTTCGTGAACGGGAAGAACAGGTTGCTCCCCATGAAGCCGAACTGGTCCTCGATGATATGCGTGCAGTAGCCCAGCATGATCACCGCGCCATACAGCCAGCCCGGATACAGCCATGCGCCGTGCGCAAGCGAGACAATCGCCCAGCCAGCCAGCCCGAGCGCGGCGGCGAGCGTGACGCTGTGGCTCCAGCTCCGGTGCCACGGGATGAAATGGATGTCCACGCGGCCATCCTTGTAGGCAAAGCCGTAGCTCGGCCCGCTGAAGATGCTGACCGTGGTGAGCGCGTCGTAGTTCTGCCTGAACGGGCAGGATATCTTCGCGCGGCCCTCGCGTTCGCCCGCGGGCTCCGTGCCCGCCATGGGCACCTTGCCCGTGTTGACGACCGGGCCGATCTCGACGACCACCTCGTTCGTCCCGCCGTCAAACCGGATGGTATACTGCCGCCAGAGGTCCGCGCCAAGCCTGATGGTCTGCAGATGCATGTTGATCTGGCGTTTCTCCCCATACGCGCGATCCATGTTCCGCGCGATGGCGGCGGCTATGTCTCCGGGATCCGGCTCCTGCGCAGGCTCGTAGATGTCATCGTACTTGTGCAGGAACTGGTTCAGCTTGAAATCGATCGTGTCGGGCAATATGCCGAAGATGCCGCCCACGGCAAGCAGGTATGCCGTGTGTTCAGCCGTGTACGACACCGCGCCGGGCACGCATGACGCAACCGCTGTCGCCGAAATGAAGTGCGTGAAACCTTTCATGGCTGCCGCCGGTTCATGGATGAAATCCCATCATTCCACCATTCCATCATTCCCCTTGTCCCCTCTCACCCCAGCCCCATCCACGTGGCGACTGCCTGGCCGTATCCGGCCATGTCGAGGGCAACTGGTATAAGCAGCACACACATGCAGTGGCTCCTGCGTGAATGGTAGAGCACGGGGATCATCCCGATGCCGGTGCTGACGATCATGATGAACAGCCCCGGCAGGCCGGTCAAGCCTGTCACAAGGCTCACCATGAACAGCAGCGTCGCATACGATGCATACCGGTAATTGACGCGCTGGACGAACCAGATGGCAACGCGCGCGAGGCCCAGCAGCATGACGAAGGACATCGCGCCGGAGAACGCCAGTGCGGCAAGGATCATCGCGTAGTCATGATACCCGCGCGGGACGTAGAACACGCGCATCATGTTCGCCAGCCCGCCGCGGGACAGCACGGCCGCGGGCACGAAGAACAGGAGAAACGCGCCGACGTAATACACGAATTTCGACGCGCCCTGCGAAATGATGAACGACCGCTCGTCGTTCTGCGCCGTGGCATGGCCCGCAAGGAGGCCGCCGATGCCGCCGGTGATGATCGGCGTGTACGCGGCGAAGAATCCGCCTAGGAATCCCGCGCTCACTCCGCGAAACACGGCGAACGACGTGCAGTCAACCGACGCCGGCGTGTGCTGCTTCGGCACGTCCGTCCCCGAGATGATGTTCTGTATCACCCATGGCACGCCGAACAGGCCGACGAACGCAGGCATGATGTTCATGAACGCCGACTCGACCGATATCAGCGGCTTGCGCAGCAGGATGAACCCGAGCCAGCCCGAGAGCAGCGCCGTGGCAATCCCCGCCGCAAGCGACTTCCACGCGTCGAGGAACCGGGCGGTGCGCGTCGCCCCGCGGTCCCCCCCTTTCGGGAATTCAGAGAGGATCATGTATGAGAGAACAAGCACCAGTATCCAGTAGTAATGCGGCGAGAGCACCGTCCGCAGAACAGGCAGGCCCTTCGGCAGCACGAGCGCCACGAGCAGCAGGCACACCACCCCGCCCAGCGAGCCGATGCCGGTCAGCACCGTCGCCTCGTACCCCCTTCCCTGCATAAGATATTTCTGCGTCGGAAAGACCATCAGCATCGCGCTCTCGTCCGGCGCGCCAAGAAAGACCGACGGCACGGTGTTTACCGTCGCGTACCCGACAATCAGCCCCATCATGAACGGCATGAGGATGACCGGCTCGCCAAACCAGGTATGCTGCACCAAGCCGTGGAAAACCAGGATGAAACTGGCCACGTTGTATACGTGCAGCGCCGGCAGACATGCGAGCAGCGCCGACACGAACGTCCCCGCCGTCGTGGCAGCCAGCACTTTCAAAGCTATGATCCACATGCAATCAGCCTCGGTGGTGGTCCATCGTTGCCCTCAAGACACGTCTTGGGGGATTCCTCGTCCTCGATTCTGCAGTCCGCGCACTCCGCGGATGAACTCAAACCCTCCCTACTGGATGATCTCGATGTTGGCAGGACGGAGAACATTGATCTGTTTCTCCCCTTTGTACTCCTTCACCACGCCAAGCACGCGCACCAGCGAACCCTGCGTCGGCGCCTGCATCAGGCCGGCCCACTTGTCGCGGTACACCGTCACGGTCACTGTGTCATTCCCTTCCTCGAGAATGAGGCGGTAGGGTGTGCGGTCGTTCGTGGACTCGTGGATTTCCTTCACACGGGCTTTTACCCGCACCCATGCAGCCAGGTTCTGCCTCTGGACTTTGCCGACGGGTACATCAAGGATCGAGTAGCCGCCGTCGCCGGTCGAGGGCTCTTTCCCCTCGGCG
>JAAYZF010000454.1 GCA_012514975.1 bacterium | reverse complement strand
GGCGTGCGCACCGGCAGCGCCGGCTGGTCGAACGGCGTCATGCTCAGCCTGCAGTTCAAGGCGCACACGCGCGACCCGTGGTCCGGCGAGTACGTCAGCTCGAACGGCTCGGTCGGGTTGAGCTGCGTGACAGCCGCCGGCAGGCCGATGGAACACATCCTGATCGAGGACTGCAGCTTCTCGTTCTACTCGCTCAACCTGTCGTTGCAGAGCGCGGGTCCGATGTCTGATGTGTTCGTGCGCCGCTGCCAGATTCTCGATGCGTACTCGGTGAACAGCCACAGCCAGGGATTCTATGCGCACAACGCGGCCGTCACGCTCGAGGAGACCGTCTTCGACCACAACGGCTGGCTCGTCCAGGGAAGCAACAACATCCAGGCGTTCGGCGGCGCAACGATGTTCAATCACAACACGTACTTCAGCGACTGCGACGAGTGCATCTTCCGCGACAACATCTTCCTGCGCTCCTCGAGCATCCAGAACAAATGGACTTCGAACCTGCTCGGCGTCGATCCCGTGACGAACATCGTCACCGAAGGCAATCTCTACGTTGACGGCGAGATCGGCATCAGCATGGGCGGCAACGACACGGGCGACTATCGCTGGGTCACCATCACCGTCACCAGCAACATCTTCACGAACATCGGGCAGAGCCAGCCGACAGGCCGCACGCTTGGCTGGGGCATTGATGTGATCGACTGGAGCAACGGCCTCGTCGCGGACAACCTGGTCATCCGCCAGACAAACGCCGCGGTCGCCAATGTCTACGGCATCAACACCGGCACGCAGTCCGGCAGGGACGTGCTGATCCGCGACAATACGCTCTGGGGCCTGAACGGCGGCGATGCGCTGAAGCCGAACGGCGCGGGCATCACGTCGATCACCTGGCTGCGCAACAAGGTGCAGGCGAATGTTGCGCAGACACGCGCGGCGAATGCGAATGCGTTCCCCACCGGGCACGTGTTCCGCACGAACATCTACTATTCGACGCGCGCCGCGTCCGACTGGTTCAGGCTCGGCTCGCAGGCATGCTCGTTCGACCAGTGGGCGCAGCAGGTGGGTGAAGCGGGCTCGTGCACGGGGAAGGTCGCGTTCGTCGATCCCGACCGTTCGGTCGAGCGGTACAATGCGCTCGTGGGCGGCGCGCAGAGCTACACGGATTTCATCGCCCGCGTGCGCCAGCAGTCGAAGCGCACCTGGCGGCCCGAGTATACCGCGCAGGCGATCAATGCGTGGATTCGCGACGGGTTCCGCAACGCGGGCGCGCCGCTGTTCCCGAGCGTGGTGATCAATGACGGCGCCACGCAGACGTTCAGTCACACGGTGATGCTCTCGCTCAGCGCGGAAGATCCTGTGCCGGTGACGATGCAGATCTCCGAGTCGCCTGACTTCGGCGGCGCCGCATGGACGGCGTACACCACGCGCTGGGCGTTCACGCTCTCACCCGCCATCGGCGGGAAGACCGTGTACGCGCGGTTCGCGAGCGGGGGCAGCAATATCACCGACACTGCGAGCGCGAGCATCGTGCTCGTACCAGAGCCGGTGGGTGTGATTGTGGCGGTCGCCTTGGCAATCATCGCACGTCGCACATGATTGTGGACGCCGATTCCGCGGCCTGGGAACGGCGGCCGGCCGCGTAATCGCCTACCTGCGGCACGTCCGCCGCAGTCCAAGTGGCCGAGGCTGTGCCTTGGTAAGTCAAAGTATCCGTTCAGTATTGCACATTCGCGTTTGACAGCTTCGTCGGTACAGAAGTGTGCGGCGTGTACTTGCCAAGGCATAGCCTCAGCCACTTCTATCAACCCGCAATGCCTTCAAAGCGGGAGCATGGCCCCCGCGCTCCAAAAGAAAACGCCCGCTCGTTTCCGAGCGGGCGTTCGCCTGTCTCCGCAAGAAATGCCGCCCTACGGCGTCATTTCTTGGCGTATTTCTTCGCCATGTCGTCAAGCGAGACCATCTTGATCTTCGACGCGTTGCCGGCCTGGCCGAACGCGATCATGCGTTCCTTGCACACTTCCTTCATGGCTTCACGCGCCGGCTTGAGGTAATCGCGCGGGTCGAATTTCTCGGGCGTCTCGGCGAACACTTTGCGGATCGCGCCGGTGATGGCCATGCGGTTGTCCGTGTCGACATTGATCTTGCGCACGCCATTCTTGATGCCGCGCTGGATTTCCTCGACGGGCACGCCGAACGTCGGCTTGATCTTGCCGCCGTACTTGTTGATGATATCCTGGAGCGACTGAGGCACGCTGGACGACCCGTGCATCACGAGGTGCGTGTTCGGCAGCTTCTTGTGAATCTTCTCGATCGTCTCCATCGAAAGGATGTCGCCGGTGGGCTTGCGCGAGAACTTGTACGCGCCGTGGCTGGTGCCGATGGCGACCGCGAGGGCATCAACGCCCGTCAGCTTGACGAATTCGGCGGCCTGGTCGGGATCCGTGAGGTGCTTGAGCGCTTCCTCACCGGACATGCCTGCGCCGTGGCCGTCCTCGATGCCGCCGAGGCAGCCGAGCTCGCCTTCGACGCTGACGCCGAGCATGTGGGCGACGTCAACGACGTACTTCGTCGTCTGGGCATTGTACTCGAACGTCGAGGGCGTCTTGCCGTCCTCGGAGAGCGAGCCATCCATCATGACGCTGGTGAAATTCTGGCGGATGGCGCTGAAGCAGGTGGCCGGGCTGTTCCCATGGTCGAGATGCATGGCGATCGGGAGCTCGGGATAGAGCTCGGCGGCCGCGAGCATCAGGTGGCGCAGGTACGCGTCCTGCGAATAGGAGCGTGCGCCGCGCGAGGCCTGGACGATGACCGGGCTGTTTGTCTCGCGCGCGGCCTCCATGATGGCCTGGATCTGTTCCATGTTGTTGACGTTCAGCGCGGCGATGCCGTAGTTGTTCTCCGCCGCGTGGTCGAGCATGATGCGCATTGGGACGAGCATGGGAACCCCTCAGGATTTCAGGTTTGTGATCTCGGATTCCAGATTGAACAGCACGTATCTCTCATTTCCTGATTCCCCGGGGGGAATCAGGAAATGACGGTGACGTGAACGCCGTCCGCCTTCGCGACAAACTCGACGCGGCCGTCGGCCACGGCGAACAGCGTGTCATCCTTGCCGCGGCGGACATTCGCGCCGGGTTTGAACTTCGTGCCGCGCTGGCGGACGATGATCGAGCCGCTCGAGATGAGCTGGCCGCCCCAGCGTTTGAGGCCGAGCCGTTGTGCCTGGCTGTCGCGCCCGTTCTTTGAACTGCCTAGTCCTTTCTTGTGAGCCATGGGAACCTCGGGATTTCAGATTTCAGGTTTGAGATTTCAGATTGAACTGCAGGGACTTCCGGTGTCTGATCTCAAGCTGCAGATGAGCCGCCTTCAGTTACGGGCAGATGATCTTGCCGATCTTCACTTCGGTGTAGCCCTGGCGGTGGCCGGTCCTGCGCCGCATGTTCTTCCGCTTTTTGAACTTGAACACCGTGAGCTTCTCTCCCTTGACGGGGCCCTGCGAGACCGCGTCAACGTGCGCGCCGGCGACAAGCGGCCTGCCGACCACGACGTTCTCGCCGTCCGCGCAGAGAAGCACGCGGTCGAACTTGACAAGGCTGCCCTTCTCCGCCTCGATCTCGGGGATGACGATCTTCATTCCTTCCTCGACGCGGAACTGCTTGTCGCCTGATTCGATGATTGCGTACATGTGTTTACCTTGCTATGGTCAAAGGGCAGAACGGGTGTTCAGGTTAAGGGCTGCCATTCAGGAATCGTACTCGTCCTCGTCGTCGAGGCTCGACGGTCGTTTCCTCTTGTCTCCCTGTGCTCCCTTCCGGTGTCCGTCTGTCCTCTGGTTTCCGGTTACTTCTTCTTTTCCTCTTCGCCGCCGATGATTTTCTTGAAGAAGCGGCCGAAGCCGCCCTTGCGGTCCTTGGGTGTTTCTTCCTTCTTGTCCGCCGGTTTCTCCTCGGCCGCGGCGGCTGGCCTAGCTTCTTTCTCCGCCGGCTTCCCGGCCTTCTCGGCGGCGACGGGTTTCCCGGCCGGTTTCTCTTCCTTCACTGGCGCGGATGCGGGCTGCGCGGCAGCCTGTTCCTGGACGTCGCCGGAGACCTCGGTTTCGACCGCGATTTCCGTCTCTTCGCTCTTGCGTTTGCGCTCCCTGACAACGACCTTCGCATCGACGAATTCGAGGATGGCCATGGGCGCATTGTCGCCGCGGCGCGGCTCGATCTTGTAGATGCGCGTATAGCCGCCGGCGCGTTCGGCGTAGCGCGGGCCGAGGTCGGTGAAGAGTTTGCTGACGGCGTCCCTGGCTGCATCGCCGCTTGGCCTGAGGAACGCGGCGGCCTGGCGGCGGGCGTGGAGCGAGCCGCGCTTGCCAAGGGTGATCATGCGGTCCGCATAGCGGCGCGCGGAGGACGCGAGGCGCAGCGTGGTCGTCACGCGCTCATGGGTGATGAGGCTTGAGACGAGGCTGGAGACCGTCGCGGCGCGGTGCGCTGATTTGCGGCCGAGTTTGTCTGTGTGTTTGCGATGGCGCATGGTAGTTGATCCTGCTCTTATTTCTTAGCGGGTTTCTTGACGCTTTTCTTCATGAGCGCGGCGATCTCATCGTCCGTTGCGGGCTCGCGTTTGAGCTCCCAGTTGCGTTCCTTGAGGAACTCGTTGAGCTCGCTCAACGCCTTTTCGCCGAAGTTGCGCAGTTCCATGAGCTCGCGCTCGGTCTTCTGGAGCAACTGGGGCACCTTGGTGATGCTGGCGTTGATGAGCGCGTTGGTCGTGCGCTTGGAAAGGCCGAGCTCCTCGATGGTCGCGCTGCCGGCCATGGCGCCCTTCTCCTTCGCCGTGAGCTTCTTCTCCTCGGCCGATTCCTCGGCGTCGCCTTCGAGGTACATCGGCTCGCCGGTCTTCTGGAAGATGGCGATGTGGTCGGCAAGCAGATCGGCCGACTGCACGGTGGCGGCAACGGGATCGACCCGGCCGTCAGTCCAGACTTCGAGGATGAGGCGGTCATAGTCGGTGCGCTGGCCCACGCGTGCCGCCTCGACGGCGTATTTGACCTTGCTGACGGGCGAGAAGAGCGAATCGAGCGGGATGACGCCGAGGGGCGCATTGGGTTTCTTATTGGACTCGGCGGGGCGGTAGCCGGTGCCGACCTCGACGGTGAGCTCGGCATTGAAGGAGGTCTTTGCGCCGTCGATGGTGCAGATATGGTGGTCGGGATTGAGAATCTCGACGCCGCCGGGCACGTCGATCCTGCCCGCGGTGACGGGGCCGGCACCCTTGGCCTTGATCTCGCATTTGAACGGTTTGCGGGAGACGACCTTGAAGAGCACCTTCTTGAGGTTGAGGATGATGTGGGTGACATCCTCGAACACGCCGGGCATGGCGGTGAACTCGTGGCTGACGCCGTCGATGTGGACGCTGGTGATGGCGGCGCCTTCGAGCGAGGAGAGGAGGACGCGGCGGAGCGCGTTACCCATGGTGTTGCCATAGCCGGCCTCGAACGGCTCGGCAGCCATCCTGGCGTACGTGGCAGTGCGCGTCTTCTCGTCGATGACGACGCCCTTGGGCATCTCGAACAGTTGTTGCTTTGGCATGGCAGTTTTCCTTGCGATCGATGAACAGGCTGCGCTTACTTCGAGTACAGCTCGACGACGAGCGACTCGTTGACGGGCACCTTGATGTCGGCGCGTTCCGGCATGCGGAGCAGCGTGGCCTTGATCTGGTCCTTGTCAACCTGCAGCCACTCGGGCGGCACGTAGGCGTCGCTGAACTCGGCGAGCGCGGCCTTGATCTTGTTCCGTGCGTTGTCCTTGTCCCTGCAGCCGACGACGGCGCCGGGTTTGACGGACATCGAGGGTATGCTGGCCTTCTTGCCGTTAAGCGTGACGAGGCCGTGGTTGACCATCTGGCGCGCCATGGCATGCGAGGTGGCAAAGCCGGCGCGGTAGACGATGTTGTCGAGGCGCGTTTCGAGCATGGCGAGCAGTTTGTCGCCGGTGATGCCTTTGGTGCGCACGGCGCGCTCGTACATGAGCGCGAACTGGCGTTCGAGGACGCCATAGATGCGGCGGAGCTTCTGTTTCTCGCGGAGCTGCGCGCCGTACTCGGATTGTTTGCCGCGGACGCGGCCGTGCTGTCCGGGCGGGGTGTCGCGGCGCTCGAACGCGCACTTGGGCGTGTAGCACCGCGTGCCCTTGAGAAACAGCTTCACTCCCTCGCGCCGGCACATCCGGCAGACTGGTCCAGTGTATTTCGCCATGGTCGTATCCGTTGACAGGTAATCGTGGTGAGTTAGACGCGGCGCTGCTTGCGCGGCCGGCACCCGTTATGGGGCACGGGGGTGACGTCGCTGATGAGCGTCACGAGCAGCCCGGTGGTCTGCAGTGCGCGGATCGCGGACTCGCGGCCCGCGCCGGGCCCGTTGACGCGCACCTCGACCTCGCGCATGCCGTGCTGCATGGCAGCCTTGGCCGCTTCCTCGGAGACGCGCGAGCCGACGAACGCGGTTGACTTGCGCGCGCCGGAGAACTTGAGCATGCCGGCGGAGCACCAGGAGATCACGTTGCCGCGGCGGTCCGTGATCGACACGATGGTGTTATTGAACGTGGCCTGGATGTGGGCGATGCCCTGCGGTACGTTCTTCGACGCTTTGCGTTTCGCGCGTTTTGCGGGCGCGGCTGTTGCGGCTGGTTTTGTTGCCATACTGATTCAGCTCTTTGATGAATCGCTAAGCCGGGCGGGCTACGCCGCCGGCGCTTCGGGTTTCTTGCTGCTGCCGAGAATCTTCTTGGGCCCCTTGCGCGTGCGGGCATTCGTGCGCGTGCGCTGGCCGTTGACGGGGAGGCCCTTGCGGTGCCGGACGCCCCGGTAGCAGTTGATCGACATCAGGCGCTTGATGTTCTGCTGGACGCGCCGGCGGAGCTCGCCCTCGATGGGGAACTTCTCGCCCTGGGTGAGGACGAGCGTGATGCGCTTGATCTCGTCATCCGTGAGCGCATGGGCGCGCGTATCGGGCTTGACACCGGCTTCCGCGAGCACTTTGACCGAGGTGGCGGGGCCAACGCCGTAGATATACTGCAGCGCCACGTCGACGCGCTTCTGGTTCGGAATGTCCACTCCAACTATACGAGGCATAACTCTACCTTGCTTCGGTGCGGTTACGCGCCGGCATCAGCCTTGGCGCTGTTTGTGCTTCGGGTTCGTGCAGATCACGCGGACCACCCGCTTGCGGCGGACGATCTTGCAGCGTTCGCACATCCGTTTGATCGACGTTCTGACTTTCATGACTCAATCCTCATCTTATGCAGCGGTCTGCCACGAGACCGTCGTTAGCACTTCGCAGCCCGTCGCGGTGACGAGCACGGTGTTCTCATGGTGCGCGCACGGCAGTCCGTCAGCGCTCAGGACGGTCCATTTGTCCTTTGCCACGCGCACTTCGTATGACTCCATCGTCAGCATCGGCTCGATGGCGAGCGTGGCGCCCGCCGGTATCGCCGCGCCCGAGCCTGCGGCGCCGTAGTTCGGTATCTGCGGCGGCTCGTGCAGCATGCGGCCGACGCCGTGGCCGACGTACGCGCGGACGACCTGGTAGCCGCGGCCCTCGCAGTACTCCTGGACCGCGTGCGAGATGTCGCCGACGCGGACGCCTTCCCTGACGACTGCCGTGGCGGCATTGAACGCGCCCTCGGCCGTGGCGATCAGCGTGTGCAGGTACGGCGGCGCCATTCCCGCGACCACCGTGCGCGCCGCGTCGCCGATCAACCCGTTGAGCCGGACGCCCAGGTCGATGCTGACGACGTCGCCGTCGCGGATTTCCCGCTGGCCGGGTATCCCGTGGATCAACTGCTCGTTGATCGAGATGCACGTGGCGGCAGGATACCCCTGGTAGCCTTTGAACGCGGGCGTCGCGCCGCGTGCCTGGATGAACTCCTCGACAAGGCGGTCGATCGCCGCGGTGGTCACGCCCGGTTTGACGGCATCGAGCGCGAGCCGCATGGCCGCGCCGGTAAGCCGGCACGCGGCACGCATGAGCTCCTGTTCCTCGGGAGACCTGACCGGGATGGCAGGGCGGCTGCGAGCCATGGCGTCACGCGCGGAGCGCGGCGAGCATCTCGGCTTCGGTCTGCTCGCGCGGGGCGTCCGCGTTCACGTTTTTCAAAAGATCACGCTGCTGATAGTACGCAATCAGGTCAGCGGTTTGCCTGTTATAGACATCGAGACGGTTCATGATCGTCTCTTCCTTGTCGTCATTGCGCTGGTAGACTTCGCCGCCGCACGCGTCGCACACGCCCTCCTTTTTCGGGGGCATGTTCCTGACGTGGTAGATGGCGCCGCAGGCCCTGCAGACGCGCCGGCCGGTCAGGCGGGCGAGAATCGTCTTCGGCGAGCAGGCGAGGTTCAGCACCATGTCGATCTTCTGCTGTTTCGACGCGAGCATGGCGTCGAGTTTCTCCGCCTGGACGATCGTGCGCGGGAAGCCGTCGAGCAGGAAGCCGCCCGCGCAGTCCGCCTTGGCGATGCGGTCCCGCACCATGTCGACGACGACCTGGTCGGGCACGAGGGCGCCGGCGTCCATGTACTTCTTGGCTTCGAGGCCGAGGGGCGTCCCCTTCTTGAGGTTCTCGCGGAACATGTCGCCCGTCGAGACATGGGGGATGCCGAGGTCCTTCGAGACGCTTGACGCCTGCGTTCCCTTGCCGGCTCCCGGCGGTCCAAGCAGGATGACATTCATCAGTATCTCCCCCTGATGCTTCCCTTCTTCATGAAGCCGTCATAGTGGCGCATGAGCAGGTGCGCCTCGACCTGCTGCATGGTATCGAGCATGACGCCGACGACGATCAGGATGCCCGTGCCGCCAAGGAAGCTCGAGACGAGGTAGGGTACCTGCAACTGGTCGCTCACGATATTCGGGACGACGGCGATGACCGCGAGGAAGATCGCGCCGGCCAGGGTGATGCGGGTCATGGTGTATTCGAGGAAATCAGCCGTGCTCTTGCCCGGGCGGACGCCGGGGACGAACGCGCCGCTCTTCTTGAAGTCGTCGGCGATCTGCACGGGGTTGAACGTGATTGCGGTGTAGAAGAAGCAGAAGAAGATGATCAGCAGCGCATACGACCCGATGCCGACCCAGGCGCTGCGGTCGAAGCTGAGGAAGAACTCCTTCAGCCAGCCGACGCTGTCGGGCAGGTAGTTGCCGAGCGCGCCGGGGATCATCAGGATCGACGACGCGAAGATGATCGGGATGACGCCCGCCTGGTTGACGCGGAGCGGGATGTACGTCGACTGGCCCTGGATCATGCGGCCGCCGGAGACGACGCGTTTGGCATACTGGACCGGGATGCGGCGCTGGCCCTGGATGACGAAGATGACGCCGGCAACGACGAAGACGAACATCAGCAGGAGCAGCGCGGCCTGCCAGAACGGGCGCGCCTCGGCGGCGCCATAGCCGTAGAGATTCCAGACCATGCGGCCCGCCAGGGGCATGCGCGAGACGATGCCCGCGGTGATGATCAGCGAGATGCCGTTGCCGATGCCGCGCTGGGTGATCTGCTCGCCGAGCCACATGATGAAGGTGGTGCCCGCGGTGAGCGTGATGACGACGATGAGGTTGAACCACGGCGCGGGAAGCATCGCCACGCCCCAGCTCTGGAGCTGGCGGCTGAGCATCATGGCCTGGATGACGCAGACGATGATGGTGCCGTAGCGGGTGTACTGGTTGATCTTGCGGCGGCCGGCCTCGCCTTCGCGCGAGAGTTTCTCGAGCGTGGGCACGACGGCCGTCATCAACTGCAGGATGATCGACGCCGAGATGTTCGGCATGATGCCCAGCGCGAACACCGTGACGTTCGACATCGCGCCGCCGGTGAACAGGTCCATCAGGTTCAGCAGGCCGCTGCCCGAGTCGCCGCTGAGCAGCCCGTGCAGTTTGGCCGGGTCAACGCCCGGCGTCGGGATGAACGAGCCTATCCGGTAGACCGCGAGGAGCCCCAGCGTGAAGAGGAGGCGGTCCCGAAGCTCGGGTATCCTGAACATGTTTGCGATGGTTTTCCACATAGGAGTCTGCCGTGTGCGGTCACGCCTGACGATTCACGCTGCGGGACCGCATGGTGTCAATGGACCGTGTTATCTGCTCTCCGCGGCCGGTTTGACTGTTTCTATGACGACGCACGAGCCGCCCGCCTTGGCGATCTTCTCCTGGGCGCTCTGCGAGAACTTGTGCGCGCTGACGGTGAGGGCGGCGGCAAGTTCGCCGTCGCCAAGCACCTTGACGCATGCGCCGCGCCGGCCGGAGACGAGCCCGGCCTTCTTCAGGTCGGCGGGCGTGACTGCCGCGCCGGCCTTGAACGCCGCAAGGTCGGCCACGTTGACGATCTCGTACACGGTGGCGAAATTCTTGTTGTTGAACCCGCGGCGCGGGAGGCGCCGGTACAGGGGCGTCTGTCCGCCTTCAAACCCGGGGCGGACGAAGCCGCCTGCGCGGGCCTTCTGTCCCTTGTGCCCCTTGCCGGCAGTCTTGCCGTGGCCCGAGCCGGTGCCGCAGCCGAGCCGTTTCCGGCTGTGACGCGCGCCTTGCGGAGGTTTCAGTTCGTTGAGTTTCATGGAAGTCCGGATTTCAGATTTCAGATTTCAGGCTGTAGATTTCACAGGCCGTCACTGCGCCACGGGCGCGGCAGCGGCTTCGGCCTCTTTCCTCACCGGCAGCGGCTTGCCGCGGCGCTTGAACGCGAGTTCCTTCGTCATGAGCGAGGCGAGGGCGTTGATCGTCGCCTTCGCCATGTTCGTCGGGTTGGACGATCCGAGGCTCTTGCTGAGAATATCGCGGATGCCGGCGGACTCGATGACGGCGCGGACGGCGCCGCCGGCGATGATGCCGGTGCCCGACGTGGCCGGTTTGAGCAGCACCTTGCTGCCCTTGAACTTGCCGAGGATCTCGTAGGGGATCGTCGAGCGGTAGCGCGGGATGCTCACGAGGCTCTTGCGGCCGTCATTGAGCGCCTTGGCGATCGCGTCGCTGACTTCGAGCGCTTTGCCGAAGCCGATGCCGACGCGGCCTTCCCCGTCGCCAACGACGACGAGAGCGCTGAACGAGAATCGGCGGCCGCCCTTGACTACTTTGGCGCTGCGGTTGACCGCGACGACTTTCTCGATGAGTTCCTGGGACGACTCGTCCTTGTAATAGTAGTTTGCCATAGTGGACATCAACCCGCTGGGTAATTAGAACTGGAGGCCGCCTTCGCGCGCCGCATCGGCAAGCGCCTTGACGCGGCCGTGATAGCGATAGCCCGCGCGGTCGAGGACGACGGCGCTGATGCCGGCCGCCTTGGCCGCCTCGGCGATTGCCTTGCCGACGTATTTCGCCGCGGCGACGTTGCCCGTGCCGCCTTCGACCGGGGCTTTCTTGCCCGCGGTGGTGGCGCTGGCGAGCGTCGTTCCCGTCGTATCGTCGATCAACTGCGCATAGATATAGCGGAGGCTGCGGAACACGGCCAGGCGCGGCCGCTCGGGCGTGCCGGTGATTCTCCGGCGGATGCGTTTCTGGCGGCGCTGCCGCTCTGACATTTGTTTGCGAAGCAGTTTCATCTCGTAT
>JAAYZF010000038.1 GCA_012514975.1 bacterium | reverse complement strand
GCCGCTGCTACCGGCACGGCAACCGTCCTCAAGACTGCCAACGCCGGCCAGTCATGGACGCTCCTTGACGGCGGCGACATCGGCCTGGCTGATCACATCCTCGGCATCTCGGCCATCGACGCCCAGACCGTCTGGGCTGTCGGCGGCAGTGACTTCCTTGTTTTCCGCTCCGATGATGGCGGCGTCACATGGGCCAAGCAGCCCGCCACCGGCGGCCTCGGCGATGCAAACGAAATCTACGCAGTCGATCACTTCACTGTCTACGCCGCCATCGACAATTACATCGAGTGGACCACCAATGGCGGCCCCTCATGGGCAACGCACACGTCCTATCCCTATACCATGGGGGTCTGCGCCGTAAGTCCCGACGAAGCATGGGCCTGCGTCTACGATGCCATCTACAGCACCGGCTCCATCTGGCACACCAGCAACGGCGGGCAGACATGGGATGACCAGCTCGTGCCCAACGGTCCGATCCGCTCCTTGTGGAACATCTCGTTCGCCCGCGAACCGATACCGGAGCCTGCCGTCTGCTCCCTTCTCTTCTGCCTCGCGATTGCCGCGTGCACGAGGCTCCGCCTTGGCAGGGGATGACCAAACGGCGGTCGCCTGGCCCCCAGTTCCGGCGACTGTAAGTGGCTGATCCCGCCTCGCGGAACCGGCCGTTTCCTGCGCGCGCGATGGTGCGGCGACCTGTCGCCGGGACTGGGGTCTGGTACTGCGCTCCTGTATCGGAATGCCAGCCGGTGAGGGCGGATCGCCATTGAGGAGAAGCAGGCAAGTAGGTGCTTCTCAATAGGTTATAGTTGATTTACGGCGGGAATCAAGCTGGTAAAGCAGACTACTCAGAGGTGGTGGGGTCAGGGACTGACTATTGACTTTACTGAGTCAGTTTGCCGCACTGGTGTCATGGCACGACCATTGCGCTTCCTGGATGCAGGGTTGTGGTACCACGTTACCAACCGCTGCCACACCGGCAGAACGACCTCGCTTGAGACACGTATGACGTCACTCGAACGGTTGCTCAAACGCCGGGCGGCGCTCGAGCGCGCTTGAATCTGTTGTGCGGACGGAGGCACAACAGATTCATGCAACTGCAGCGCAGTGTGTCCCGTGAGTCTGTGCCGGTCTGCAGTTTCTTGTGATCTTTGTGGCTCTTTGTGGCGAGAGAATCCTCTGCCGTTTGCCCATGTTAAGGCCATTCCTTGCGTCTTTGCGCCTTCGCGACTTTGTCCCCCAGTTCTGTGGGATGCCCATACGGCGGGCACGTTACCGTAGCTGTTCGTCGTTTACCCAGGCCTGATTCGTCCTCTGCGCGTCTGCGCGTCTGCGCCTCTGCGCCTCTGCGTTGTTCGTGCGATTCGTGTGATTCGTCGAATTGGTGTACTGTGAGCAGTACTTTGCGTCTTGGCGCCTTTGCGGCCTTTGTCCTCCAGTTTTGAGAGGGAGGAGTCAGGGACTGACTATTGACTTTCATTGGCCATTGTGCTGCATGGTGCGGCACCCTGTCGCCGGAACCGGGATCAGCCCGGCTCTCCGGCTTGACACTGCGCCCCATGTTCTGTATACTATATCAATTGCCAGCCTTCCGCAGCACAGTCGTCTGGCTGTAACCAATCGAGGTACCAAGCGCCATGAGAACCAACGTCATCGCAGCACCAGTCTGCCATGCAGCACGCTTCATCCGCCTCTTCACCATCCTGGCTGTCTGCGCAGCGCTGTTCGCCCTGCCATGCTCCGCGCTCACGCTCAAGTTCACGAACGAGAACCCCGATTTCCCCACGTCGAACGCCTACGTCATGTTCAGAAGCGGCGTGGCAGACCCGTTCGTGGCGAATTACAG
>JAAYZF010000453.1 GCA_012514975.1 bacterium | reverse complement strand
TTGGTGGTTGGTGGTTGGTGGTTGGTGGTTGCGCAGAACACACGCATCCGCCGGCACGTGGGGTACGACGGGACTCCAGTCCCGTCGACACGCGGGTAACGCGCGTCCGCCGGCACGTGGGGTACGACGGGACTCCAGTCCCGTCGACGCACGGAAAACGCGCATCCGCCGACACCTGTCCGCTCCGTGTGGCCACGATTGGAATCGCGGCCTACCACGCGAGCATGCAGACACGCGTCCGCCGCGCCCCATGCGTGCACGCCCGCGCCGCAGCCCAGCGCGCCGCCTGCCCGGCCCTCAAATCTGTTGCGCGCCGTCTGCGCAACGGATTTGGACTGGAGTCGCGGCCTACCACGCGAGCATGCAGACGCCTGTCCGCCGCCGTTAGTCCATGGATCATAAATCATAAATCGTAAATCATAAATCATAAATCCCCCCCATGCCTTCCTCACCGCTCATAGCTCTCCTCACCGACTTCGGCACTGCCGACGGCTATGCCGGCGTTGTCAAAGGTGTGCTCCTTCAGCGATGCCCGCACGCGCGCATCGTCGACATCGCGCACGACATCGCGCCGCAATCAATCGACTCCGCCGCGTTCGTCCTGTGGAACACGCATCGCTGGTTCCCTGATGCCACCGTCTTCCTCGCCGTCGTCGACCCCGGCGTGGGCACCAGCCGCGGCATCCTTGCCGCCTGGCTCCCCAATGGCCAGCAGTTCGTCGCGCCGGACAACGGGCTCTTGCGCTTCATCCTCGCGGACTATCCGGACGCCATCGCCGTTGACGCCTCGGACCCGCCCCTGCGCCTCGGTACGCCAAGCGCCACATTCCATGCGCGTGACGTCATGGCGCCGATTGCCGCCGCGCTCGCCTCGGGCACACCGCTCGAAGCGCTCGGCCCGCTCGTCCACACGGCACACCGCGCACAGCACATCCGCGCGCAAATCGCACCTGCCGCACGCCGCGCCGCTGCCTCGGTCCTTCACATCGACCATTTCGGCACGATCATCACAAATGTCGCCTGCGATATCCGCGTCGCCTCGCTCTCCCTCAACGGAAAGAGAGTCAGGCGCGAATGCGGCACGTATGCCGCGTGCCCCGATGGCAGACTGTGTTTCCTCAAAGGCAGCTCGGGCTTCTGGGAGATCGCCATGAGAAACGGTTCCGCCCAGCGCATCCTCGAAGCACGCACCGGGGACAAGGTGAGTGTACGCTGCCGCACGGAGGAAGGCAGGTGAAGATGGAATGATGGAATGATGGAATGGTGGAATGCGGCATGCATGCGGAGCAGGCCGCGACTCCAGTCGTGGCCACGCGCGGTGTCAACGTGTCACGCCAGGCCTTGCATCGGCGTTTCGAAGCGGATTCCGCCCGCCGTTTGCAAACCGTGGCGGATTTGTGTATAATACCGCATTATGGATAGAGACATGCAGACGGAACTCCGCTGCGTGCAGTAGAATTCACCTGATGGAACACCCATGAAGGAAGGCATACACCCGAAATACGCCCCGACGGTCATCAAGTGCGCCTGCGGCGCCACGTACACCGTCGGCTCAGTCTCCAAAGACATCCATGTCGGCATCTGCGCCGCCTGCCACCCGTTCTTCACAGGCAAGCAGAAACTGCTCGATACCGCCGGCCGCGTCGAGAAGTTCAACAAGCGCTACGGCAAGAAGGCCGGGCAGGCGTCCGCCTGATGGCCTAAGGGTACATGGACCTCGGAGCGATCGCACAGTATCGCACCGAGCTGCGCGCCCTCGAAGAGGACCTCGCGCGGCCGGAGCTGGCCGCCAATCCCCCGCGGCTCAAAGAACTCAGCCGCCGCCACTCGCAGGTCGCTGAGATCGTTGCCGTTGCCGACCGCATCGAGGCGTGCGTGCGCCGCATCGCGGAAAGCGACGAGCTGATCAGGGATGCGTCGAACGACGCAGACATCTCCGCGCTCGCTCACGAAGAGAAAACCGCCGCAACAGCCGAACGTGCCATGCTCACCGACCGGCTCAAGCACCTCCTCATCCCCAGGGACCCCGAGGACTCCAAGAACACGATCATCGAGATACGCGCCGGCACGGGTGGCGAGGAGGCATCCCTCTTCGCCGCCGAGCTGTATCGTATGTACACGCGCTACGCCGAACGCCGCGGCTGGAAAATCGAGTCGCTCAACACAAGCTATGCCGAGCTCGGCGGGCTCAAGGAAGTCATCTTCGGCGTCCAGGGCGACGACGTCTACATGTTCCTCAAGTACGAAGGCGGCGTCCACCGCGTCCAGCGTGTC
>JAAYZF010000452.1 GCA_012514975.1 bacterium | reverse complement strand
ATTGGTATCGGCGTGTTGCGACCGGGAATCCAATGGCGGAACTCGTGGAAGAGGCTCGAACCGCTGACGACGAAGTCCTCGCTGTCGATCTCGGTGGGATAGGTTCCGCGCATGAACCACTGGTTCAAGCAAGTCGAGCTGTAGCGGAACTCGCTGCCTTCATTGGCGAGGAGCTCGCTAAAGCAGACGGCTTCAACGCCGTAGGCGGAGCCGATGGTCGAGAGCACATCGTTCTGGTCGCGGTAATCCACCATGTTCGAGGCAAGCTCATCGAGGCGCTTGGCGTTGCCCTCGAAGGGTATCTGGGAATGGGCGGTACGGAGCCGGGCGCGGCATTCGCGCACCGTGACGGCGTTGATGTCCGACGGGGCGTCATTGGGGAGCGTAGCGGAGCCGGGGATATCGTGGGAGAAGAGGGTGGCGCGTCTGGGCAGCTCGTTCATCAGCCTTCGCTGGAGGGTGGGCGAGAGGGCCTGGCCGCCGGTGAGGATGACATTGAGCATGTCGGAGATGCTGGTGAACGTGCGGTCATCTCCGCGCGGGGAATAGCTGTTGTACTCCTGGGGGTCGTCAACGCCCTCGTCCTCTTCGTCGATGAGGCCATTGCCGTTGTTGTCGATGCCGTCATTCATGAGGCGGATATTGTTGTTGTCGTCATCGCCGCGGGCGCCGGGGAGGCCGTTGGGGCCGTAACGGTAGTCGACGAACCTGCGCGAGTACTCCGCGGGGATGCCGAGGGCCTGTGGGAGGTGGACTTCCGCGGCGTCCCAGCCGCTGCCCCTGGATGGCTCGAGCGCGGCGGCCTTGCTGACGTTCACCTTGCCGCCTTCGTCCTCGATGCGCATGCGGTAGCGGCCGTAGAGCGAGCCCGCGGAGTCGGTGATGGGGAACCAGGCGCCGTATGTTTCGCTCTCGCCGTTCACCGTGGCTTTCTGGGGGGCGAGGCTTATGCCGAACGCCGCGCGCGTGTCGCGGTCCTGCAGCCATGAGAACCCGCCGTCCGACCGGTCCGCCGCGGTAAGCAGCGCGGACGCATGGGCGAGGCCCGCATTGAGCAGCAGGTCGGCCCGCGCGCCCGCGACATCGCTTTGCGATGATTTCAGTTCAAGGCTGGAGAGCGCGACCATCGTTGCCGCAATGATGGTCAGTATCGTAAGCACGGCAAGAATGATCAGGAGTGCAACTCCGCGTGGCGTGCGTGGCACTGATGTGGCGCGGGAACGTGCCGTGGGTCGCTGCGGTCGGTTCATAGTGCAAACCTTGTGTATGCTGGTAGCTGCTCTGTGTCTCAATCACCGTATCTATATGATAGCATTCATTCCTTGATGTGTCAAGAATGATGCCGCCGCATTCCAGTGGATTCCAGTCGTGCAAGCGGGGTGTTGCCGCGCCGCATTTCAGATGCTATCCGCGCGTGATTGCGCCCGCGGGGCAGACCTGGGGGCAGAGGCCGCAGGCGACGCACATGGCCGGGTTGATCCTCACACGGTAGTTCTTCGCGTCGATCATCACTTTCTCATGCGAGGGGCATGCAAGACGCAGGCATGCGCCGCAGCCGGTGCATCGTGCCTCGTCGACGGCGAGATGGAAGGTGCGATGCTCCCTGCTGAGCAGGACGCACGGCCTGCGCGCGATGATAAGGGAAGGTTCGCCGGCATCCAGCTCGTCCGAGATCGCCTGCCGCAACTCGTCGAGTTTGAGCGGATCGACCTCCCTGATGCGGTTGATGCCGCACGCGCGGCCGAACGCGGCGATGTCGGCTTCGCGGACGGTCGCGCCCATGAGTGTCCTGCCGAGGCCGGGATGGACTTGGTGGCCGGTCATTGCCGTGGTGCGGTTGTCGAGCACGATGATGGTGACGTTGCTCTTGTTCCAGCCGATGTCGAGGAGGCCGGTGATGCCCGAGTGGAAGAAGGTCGAGTCGCCGATGACGCCGACGATCTTCTGCGTCGTGCCGCTGCGGGCGGCGCCATGGGCGGCGCTGATGCCGGCGCCCATGCAGAGCAGCATGTCCATCGATTCGAGCGGGGGGAAGACGGCGAGGCTGTAGCAGCCGATATCGCCGATGATGACGGGCTTGTGCCGTTTCAGCTCCGCGAACACGGCGCGATGGGGGCAGCCCGGGCAGAGGACCGGCGGGCGCGGCGGCACATCCGCGGGCGCGATGGCGGGCTGTGCGTCCGCGGGCTCGCCAAGCCACGCGCTGCGCACCGCGCGCATGATGCCCACGTCCAGCTCCCCTGTCGCCGGCACGACATCCTTTCCGGCGCAGGCGATGCCGAGCGCCTTGACGTGCTCCTCGATGAACGGATCGAGCTCCTCGACTACCAGTATGCGCCTGACGCCCGCGGCGAAGCGGCGGATGAGCTCGTCGGGAAAGGGATACGGCATGCCGAGCTTCAGGAAGGAGGCCTCGGGAAAAGCCTCCGCGGCGTGCTGATACGCGACGGACGAGGAGATGATGCCGATCTCGTCCGAGCCGTGGATGATGGTGTTGAGCCGCGTGTCACCGCAGGCGAATGCGGCGAGCTGGTCGAGACGCCGGCCGACGCGCACGCGCATGTTCCGCGCATGCGACGGCACGCTGACGAACCGGGCCGGGTCCTTGACATAGCCGATGGGAGGGCCGAGCCCGCGCCGTTCACCCAGCGAGACAACGCTTTTCGAGTGCGAGATCCGCGTGGTCGAGCGCAGGAGTACCGGCGTGCGGAACTGCTCGGATATGTCGAGGCCGATGCCCAGGTAGTCCTTCATCTCCTGGCTGTCCGACGGGTCGAGCAGCGGAATCTTGGCGAAGCGGGCGTACTGCCTTGTGTCCTGCTCGTTCTGCGACGAGTGCATTCCCGGGTCGTCAGCCACGATGACGACGAGGCCGGCGTTCACGCCGATGTACGAGAGCGTCATCAGCGGGTCCGCGGCGACATTGAGCCCGACGTGCTTCATCGCGGCGACCGCCCGTGCGCCGGCAAGGGCCGCGCCCGCGGCAACTTCGAGCGCCACCTTCTCGTTCGGCGACCATTCGCAGTAGACGTCCTCCTTGTAGAGCGAAAGGGTCTCGAGAATCTCCGTGCTCGGCGTGCCCGGATAGCCCGCGGCGACTTTGACGTTGAACTCGTACGCACCGCGGGCAGCGGCTTCGTTGCCCGACATGAGCGCCCTTGCCGGTGCAAATGGCATGTCTGCATTCATGGAAACAATATTATACCGTTTGCCTTTGGCACGGTCAATTTGCTACACTATCCCCACCGGCGGGACGGAGGGAATGCATGATGAAGCCATCGTTGTCAATCGCAACAGATTACGCCGCGGACACGGGCGACCCGTCGTCCGCGCTCGAACGCATTGCCCGCGCGGGCTTCACGCATGTACACTGGTGCCATCACTGGTGCACTGATTTCATCTATGGGGACGCCGAGGTGGCGCAGATCGGCGAATGGCTTCGCTCGTTCGGCCTGCGGCTCCTTGATCTGCACGGTTCCGTCGGCCCGGAAAAGAACTGGTGGTCGCCCAGGGAGCACGAGCGCCTCGCCGGGGTCGAGCTGGTGGCCAACCGGCTGGCGATGACCGCGCGGCTTGGCGGCGACGCGGTGGTCATGCACGTGCCTGGCGATCCGGGATGTCTTCCCGTGCGCAGGTCGCTTGACGCGCTCGAAGGCGTTGCACACGGGCATGGCGTGCGCATCGCGATCGAGAACGGCAGTTTCCCGGCCCTTCGCGCGTTGTTCAACGAGTACGACCCTGCGTTCGTCGGCCTGTGCTACGACGCCGGCCACGGCAACCTCGTGCCCGACGGCCTCGATCACCTCGATGCGCTCAAGGACCGGCTGATCGCCCTGCACCTCCACGACAATGACGGCCTGAGCGACCAGCACAAGCCCGTGTTCTCCGGCACGGTGGACTGGGCGCGCCTTGCGGGGATCATCGCCCGGTCGCCCTGCGCGAAGTGCATCAACATGGAAGTCGGCATCCGGAACGCGGAGATCAAGGACGAAGAGCAGTTCCTGGCAGCAGCATACCGGGACGGCCTCACCCTTGCAGCCATGATCGCCGACGCCGGGCGTCCGCGGCCGGATCAGCGGCGCGCCCGCCGCAACGCTCATCACGGAAAAGGAGACGCATGAACCAGTTGTCGGAAGGAATGCCCGCCCCGCCCTTCACCCTCGCCGCCAGCACGGGCGGCACGATATGCCTTGCTGACTACGCCGGAAAGAAGACCGTCGTGCTCTACTTCTACCCGAAGGACATGACGCCCGGCTGCACGATGGAAGCATGCGGGTTCCGCGACCTGGCCGCCGCGTTCAACGAGTTGGGCGCCGTCATTCTTGGCGTGAGCGGCGACTGCCTCGAATCACACCACGCATTCGCGGCCGCCGAACGCCTCAACTTCCCTCTTCTCTCCGACACCGATGCGTCCGTCTCAACCGCCTATGGCGTGTACAGGGAGAAACAGCGGCAGGGCAGGCGGTACATGGGCATCGACCGCACGACGTTCGTCATAGACAAGGCCGGCATCGTCAGCCGCATATTCCCGAAGGTGTCCGTTGAAGGGCACGCGCAGGAAGTGCTTGAGGCGGTGAGGGAGGTCGGGGATCGGTAATCGGGGATCGGTAATCGGTGATCGGTAATCGGTGATCGGTGATCGGTATGGAGGGTAACCGTCCCCGGTGACCGCTATGGAGGGGCACCGTCCCCGGTGACCGCTATGGAGGGTCACCGTCCCCGGT
>JAAYZF010000451.1 GCA_012514975.1 bacterium | reverse complement strand
CAAGCGCCATGCCGCTCCGCGGCCGGTGCTTCAGTTCCATCGTCGCTTTGATGCTCATCGTTCCTCACATAACGAGTTATGAAACGCCGGCAGCAAGCCGGCGTGAACATTATTATACCGATTATTGCCGAGCGCGTCGAGACGCAGTCGGGATTGGGGCGGCATCGGCTCTCTGGGTCTGGAACTCCGCCAAGGTCCGGTTGGTTCGCGGAGTGGGGTCAGCGCGGAGCGGGGTCAGGCCCCAAATCGCAAATCCGCCAGTGTTGAATTGACAATTTGGGGCCTGACCCCGAATGCTACCGCGAAGCCAGCTCGAGCTCGCGCAGGACCGCTTCGGCTTCCTTCCTGGTCTGAAAGATGCCTCTAAACTTGATGAACAACCCGTCGGGCCCCAACGCGCGGACAGTCTCAACGGCCTCCTCGAGCGTGTCAACAATGAGGAACAGGGAGAGCCCCCTGGAGCGTATTTCCTCGAGGGCCGCAAGATGTCGTGTGGGAAGGCCGAAGTCGGTCTCGGGATTCCATTGAATGCCCTTGCATTTCGGTATCTGCATGAGGCGGTCAAGAAAACGCATCTGCACCGTGCCGTCGAGGTGATACAGCGTCCGTGTCATCGGCTCTGCCATCCTCATCAGCGCGGGCAGGACGAACTCGTCGAACATGTCCGGTGAAATCATGACGGCGTAATCGCACTGCAAGCATGTCGCCGTCCCCGGCGTGGTTGGGCCCCAGAAGACCGCGCTGTCCTTCGCGCCGGACGCGGCAACGCATGTCCGCAGCAACTCAAGCCAGATGTCTGTCAGCGCATCGATCCATGCCTTTACCTTCGCCGGCCGGTCACAGAGAGCAATGCTCATTTCCTCGGAGCCGGCCATCTGTGAAAGTGTCGTAATCGGATCGATCAGACAGGAAGGGGTGACAAAGCCCATGCCGCCTGCACCTTTTGCCGCGGCTTCGACGCAAGCCGCATACACACGCAGGACAGACGCCGAAGCTGCCTTCGGCGGCTGCTGGTCAAGAATACCCGGCTGCTTCTCCAACCACGCGTCACTGCCGTTTCTACGGTACCTCCCGCCTGCGGCCATTGCTGTGAGCACAAGGCTGTTACCCGGGTCAACCGACACAAAGGGGAACGCTTCGGCGAGGAAGATGCCGCCCTTCAGGATGTCCCGAGCCGTATGCCGGTAGAAAGCGGGGTCAAAGTCAAGCGCCGTGCGATCCACCCCTCCGACAGGAAACGGATCGGGTCTGTGTTGCGGATCGAGGGCAAGGAGATGGAGCGCCGGACGGCCGAGGCTTGAGCCGTTCCAGAAAGCCTCGAGATGTTCTCTGGCCTGGTCCTCGCCGGCCTTCCTAGAGTACATGGCTGTATCCCTTCACGTGAGACCCAACATCAGCATTCCCCGCGCAGTTCCGCGTACGTTCCGCAGCGCAGCCCGAGCGAGCGGACATGCACAAAGGTCAGATCAAGCATCAGGAGCGGGGTCAGGCCCCAAATCGCAAATCCGCCAGTGTTGAATTGACAATTTGGGGCCTGACCCCGGAGATTCTGCGTGCCGCGCAAGCACCATGTCATTTCCCCGGGAGCCAGGCGCGGGCCTTGTCATCCCGTGTGCAGAAGGCCGAGAGCACCTTGTTAATGCCCGCGGCATAGTTCCGGCAATCCTGCGCCGAGAACCACTGGTTCAGCGGGACCGTCACGCAGCGGTCGAACAGATCGTCGGCAACGGGACAATCACCGCGGGAATACCGGGCCTTGCCGCCTGCCTTGAGGTACAGGGGGCACTCGAAGGGGCAGTTGTCGTCCGTCGGCCCGACGCGATCGGTGACGGGGAACATGAACGAGTACTGATGCCAGTCGGGCGCGCCCTGTTCTCCGCGAGCGCTTGCGGCGATGCCTTCGGCGACGAGCGCCTGTGCGATCTCGCGCGAAAGCTTAAGCGATGACGGGAAGAAGCGCAGCGCGTAGCCGACTTCGCCGTCGAGGTCGTTGATCTTCTGCGGCACGATGTCACGGTAGCGCTGCAAGCGGTTCAGAATCCTGCGCCGCACTGTGCGGAAACGGCGGATCATGGCGGGTGAGCGGCGGATCTGGACGGCGTCGATGGCGGCTTCGAGTTCCGAGAGCCGGTAGTTCGTGCCGCAGAACAGCTCGCGTGGATAGCGCGCCGGGGCGAACCGCTCGGGCCGCCACAAGCCGCCGCATTCGGCCACCTGGTTGGCGCGCGCCCACAGCCGTTCATCATCCGTGATGACCATGCCGCCTTCGCCGCCGCCGACGATCTTGTACGCGGAGATGCTGAAGCAGCCGAGGTCGCCGATCGTGCCGGCCAGTTTGCCGCGGAAAGTTGAGCCGAACGACTGCGCGCAGTCCTCGATCACACGCAGGCGGTGCCGCCGCGCCACGCGCATCACGCCGGCCATGTCGCAGATGCCGCCCTGCCAGTGCGTTGGCGCGAGCGCAACGGTGCGCTTCGTGATGCATTGCTCGATCTTCCGCGGGTCCATCTGCATCGACTCGTCAACGTCGCAGAACACGGGTATGCCCTTTGCCATGACCACGGCTGCCGCGGTGGCGAAGAAGCCGATGGCCGGGCAGATCACTTCCGTGCCCGGGCCGACGCCTGCCGCGACGAACGCGCTGTGCAGCGCCCCGGTGCCGGAGCTGACGGCAAGGGCGTAGCGCGCGCCGAACATCTCGCGCCCCGCGCGCTCGAATGCCTGGTTGGCCGTCTCTTTCAGGCCCGAGTAGTAGTTGGCAAGGAACGGCCCCGCGCCCATCCCCTCCTGCTTCACAATCGCGCGAATCCGCTTCAGCGCCGCCGGCGAGAGGCCGAAGCGTGTGGCCACGGCCATGAATTCCTCGATACCGATCTTCGGTTCGCCCTTGCCAACAAGCCGTGAGACGGCCTGCATGCCGCCGCGCAGCGCGAGTCTCTGTTCATCTCTGTGCGACATGATTGCTCTCCTTGCGCCAGTTGCTATGCCTTGGTTGCGTTCGCTCTCCGCTTCACGCAGCTAGTGAAGAGTCATGCAGGGCAGTCTACCAAAGTGGCATTCCGCATGTCAAGCGCAGCGGAACCCGCGGCGTGTGCGTGCGCGAGGTGAACGGCCTCGCTGAAGCGAGCACTCCGAACCCACCAAGGCCTGCTGGAGGATGCGTTACAGCGGCTTTTCCGCAGTTGCCGTTCGCGGCCCTCGCGCCACACACCCTCGTTGTAGAACACCCACAGGCCGTCCTTGCCGGGAAGGACAAGATCGATCCGGCCCGTGCCGCGCAGGTCGATGGGATGGAACGCGATGCCGCACCCCTTTGCCGCGCCGATCGGGCCGTAATCGATGACCTGCTTCGAGAACGACTCGCCGTT
>JAAYZF010000450.1 GCA_012514975.1 bacterium | reverse complement strand
TACGGCGATCACGATCGCGTGGCTGAGCAAGCTGAACCCCCTGACCTCGCTCGTGGTGGCCTTCCTGTTCTCGGCGCTTGAGAAGGGCTGCGAGAGCGTGTCGAGCGCGAGCGATTTGCGCGTGAACGGCCTGAACATCCCGTCGGCCAGCGCGATGGTCATCATGGGCATCATATTGTTCTTCGTGCTCGGCTGCGAGTTCTTCATCAACTATCAGCTCCACTGGAAACGCGGCGCAAGGGCTGCGGGGAAGGAGGCCGTGCAATGAACGACATCCCGGTATTGTTCACATTGACGGCGCTGATTGCCGCGGCGGTCAAGGCGGGCGCGCCGCTGCTGTTCGGCACGCTCGGCGAGATTCTGACCGAGAAGTCCGGCAGCTTAAACCTCGGCGTCGAGGGCATGATGTACATGGGCGCGATTGCGGGCTTTGCCTGCGGCTACTACACCGGCAGCATCGCGCTGACGATCCTCTGCGCGTTCCTTTCGGGCGCGCTCGGCGCTTTGATCTACGCGTTTCTGACGGTCACATTGAAGGCGGATCAGAACGTGACGGGCCTGACGCTGACGATATTCGGCACCGGCATCTGCAACATGTTCGGCGCGTTGATCAACAACGCGGCCAAGGAGGCCGGTTCGATTGCGGTGCTCAGCGGCCACGTCATGAAGATCTACGCGGACTTCAGCAACGCGCTGGCCATCCCGACCGGAAACGAAATCTCGCTTGCGGGCTACTGGGACAAGCTGATCAGCGGCATCAACCCGCTCGTGGTTGCGGCGGTTGCGGCGGCGTTTTTATTGGCCTTCTTCTTCAACCGTACGCGCACGGGGCTCAACCTGCGCGCGGTCGGCGAGAACCCGGCGACGGCGGACGCGATGGGCATCAGCGTGCCGAAGTACCGGTACATTGCCGCCTGCGTCGGCGGCGGGCTTGTGGGCCTCGGCGGCCTGTACATCATCATGAGCGTCGGCGGCAAGTGGGAGTACGACATCATCAGCGGCCAGGGCTGGCTCGCGGTCGCGCTCGTCATCTTCTCGACCTGGAACCCGAAGAAGGCCATCTGGGGCTCGTTCCTGTTCGGCGCGCTGCTGCGTCTGTACCTGCACTTTAAGTTCAAGTCGATGCCCGGCGCGTACGAGGCGTTCCTGGTCATGCTGCCGTACGTCGTGACGATCCTCGTGCTGATCGTGACAAGCGTGCGCCAGTCGCGCGAGCACGCGCAGCCCAAGAGCTGCGGGCTCAACTACTTCCGCGAGGAACGCTAGCCGGACGTTATGGACGCCAGGCGGTACCGTCTGGCTGGATCAGTTTCGGATATTCGGCATATTCAGCATGATGGTGGTGCACGTCGCGGTCGCGTTCTGGTTCCATGAGCCGGTCGCGACGTACCGCTTCCTCGTGCTCAACGCGTATAACGGGCTGCTGCGTTACTGCGTTCCCGTGGTCGTGATGGTCTCGGGCGTGTTCATGCTTGACCCCGCGCGGAACGTGACGCTCCAGTCCATCCTAAAAAAGAACCTGCCCCGAATCCGC
>JAAYZF010000449.1 GCA_012514975.1 bacterium | reverse complement strand
CGCGGGACAACGGGCTCACCCTCGAGGCGGAGGAAGCCGGACGCGCGACGGTCTACGGCGGCCGGGCCGTGACCGGCTGGCGCCGCGACGGCGAGCGGTTCTGGTGCGCCGATCTGCCCGGCGTCAAAGAGGGGGAGTGGGATTTCCGCGCGCTGGTCGTGGACGGGCGCTTGCCCGAACGCGCGCGCATGCCGGAAGACGGGGCCTTCACGCACGACAGTGTCTTCAATGCCCGCTGGCTCTCCTCGGTCGGCGGCGGCTGGGAACGCAAGCCGACGCCTGCGGAGTTGACCACGCTGGTCTATCGGCCCGCCGACCTGCCCGCCTCGCTCGACGTGCGCAATGCGGAGCTGCGCGTCTATCACATGTGGGATGATTCGCTGGTCGGCGTGGCCAGCAACGATGTCGCGCGCCGCACCCTGCATTTCACCACGCCATCCCGCCATCCGGCGGGTGCGTTCGGTGTCAAAAAGTTTGTGATTTTCAACACGCGGGAAGGCATGACCCGTCCCGGCCAATGGTATCTGGACCGTTCGGCGGGACGCCTCGTGTATTGGCCGCTGCCCGGCGATGAGATGACGAAGGTGCGCATTGTCGCGCCGACCTTGGAGCGCGTGATCAGCATCGCGGGCAGCGCCAAGGTCCGTGCCGAGAACATCACGTTGCGTAACTTCGCGGTGCAGGCCACAACGACGCCGCTCAAGCCCGGCGGTTTTTCGGCCGGCGAGTACGAAGGCGCCGTGACGCTCGTGAACGCGAGCGGCTGCACGCTGGAGCAGCTCGACATCTGCAACGTCGGCGGACAGGCGGTGAAGGCGTGGGCCATGTCGGGTTGCCGCATCGCGCGGTGCCGGATCCATGATGTCGGCGCCTGCGGCATCCGCTGCGGCGGTGACCGGTGTGCGATTGTCAGCAACCACATCCACCACGTGGGGCGTTATCAGCCGAGCGCGGTGGCCCTTCAGTTTTCGCACGCGTCGCGCGAGTCGTCCACGAACGGCTTTCACATCTGCCGCAACGAGATTCACGACGCGCCGTACAGCGGCATGACAGCCAGCGGCGGCGGGCATGTGATCGAGGAAAACCTGATCTACCGCGTCATGCGCGAGCTGCACGACGGTGCCGCGATCTACGGCATGTTGAACCATTCGGTGCTGCGTCGCAACGTGGTGCGCGATGTGGTCGAAATCGGCCAAGGATACGGGGCCTCAGCTTACTATCTGGATGAAGGGTCGCACGACTGCGTGATCGAACGCAACGTCGCGGTCGGCGTGCCGGTGCCGGTCCACAACCACATCGCGGCGCGGCTGGTGATCCGCGACAATGTGTTTCTGTCGGATACCCGCATGAAGCTCTCGTTCCCGCGCTCCGTCGACTGCACCTTCACGGGCAACACGCTGTTCGCGGGCGGACCGATCTCGGTCACGCCGCCCCACGCCGTCACGAACTGGGCGGGCAACACGCTGTACGAAGGGGGGGCGAAGGAGGGGCAGACGCCGGTGCGCTATGCGATCGGCGACGCGATGCCGGCCAGTCCGCCGCCGGCGCGCCGCTCCTGGCCGTTCGAGGCTGCGCGCGTCACCCGCGCGCCGGTGATTGACGGCGAGATCGGCGATGAGGAGTGGCCGGGTTCGGTGCAGTCTGTCGATCGACTGCCTTCGCGCTGGGGCGCGAGCGGCGCACCGGCCTTCGCCAAGTTCGCCTATGACGACCGCTGTCTGTATGTGGCCGTCAACACCGTGCTGTTTGACATCGGCCTGCTGCGCAAAGGCGAGGCGTGGGGCGCGGATGACGGGGCGGAGGTCTGCATCGCCGGCGCGCAGGGCACCT
>JAAYZF010000448.1 GCA_012514975.1 bacterium | reverse complement strand
GTTGGCGCATACTGCATTGCCTTGCGCCGCGGGGCAGGCGCGTGGCGCGGGCATCCTGCCCGTGACGCAGTTGTTATTGTTCGCGTTCCGCACATTGCGGCCGGCCGCCTCTGGCGCGCCTCATTCGGTCACCGGGGACGGTGACCCTCCAAAGCACCTCCTCTCGGCGCCACTGTGACTCTGTGGTGGATTCGTTGTCTGGAAGCTGCCGTTCTCTGAGCTGCACTTGCCAAGTCCCGCTCTGCGGGATCGGCCACTCACTTGCGCGCGCATGCATTGACGCGCCGCGGCGCTTTCGCTACAATGCTGGCTGCCATGCATGGTTGCATGGTTCTCGGCCAGGGGAGCACAACGGAGCACGACAGGACCTGTCGGATGATGATGGAAAGCCACATTCAGCGCATGCTGGCATTTGCCGTGCTCGTCCCGGCGGCCGCGCTTGCCGTTCATGCGGACGACTGGCCGCAATGGGGCGGGCCGCTGCGCGATGGCGTCTGGCGCGAGGACGGTATTGTCGAAACGTTCCCGAGCAACGGTCTGCCCGTCCGCTGGCGCACGCAGATCGGCCACGGCTATGCAGGCCCGGCGGTCGCTGCCGGGCGCGTCTATGTCATGGACCGCTTGCTTGCGCCTCAGGATGGTGGAACGAATGCTGCGCCGCGCAACGAGTCGCGCGGCATCGAACGCATCCTCTGCCTCGACGAGAAGACGGGCGCAATCATCTGGACGCAGGCATACGACTGCACCTACGCGATCGCCTACGGCATCGGCCCGCGCGCGACGCCGACAGTGCACGGCGGCAAGGTGTACACCGTGGGCGCGATGGGCGATTTCCTGTGTCTGGATTCATCGAGCGGTCGCGTCCTGTGGCGGAAGAACTTCCCGCGGGAGTATCGCGCGAAGCCGCCGACATGGGGCTTCGCGCATCAGCCGCTCGTCGATGGCGACCTGGTGATCACATTCGTCGGCGGAACGGGGCAGACGGTTGTTGCGTTCAACCGCCTGACAGGCGCCGAAGTGTGGAAGGCAGGCAACGCTGTGCAGCCGGGCTACAGCGCGCCGGTGATCCACACGATCTGCGGCACGCGCCAGCTTGTAGCCTGGCATCCCGAAGGCCTGACGGGCCACGAGCCGGCGACGGGCGACATCCTGTGGTCGGTGCCGTTCCCGGCCAAGAGCGGCATGTCGATCACCACGCCCGTGCTGTCAGGCAACCGGCTCGCCGTGTCATCGCAGTTCGGCGGCGCGACCATGATCGAGTTCAGCCCGGGCAGTGTGGCGCCAAGGGTGCTGTGGCATGCATCGGCCAACGGCAATGCGCCCGAGAAACCATTCATGAACGCAGGGCTGAACACGCCGATGAGCACGCTCATCTTCCGCGAAGGCCATCTGTACGGCGTGTCCACGTACGGCGAAACATGCTGCCTCGACGCGGACACCGGCGAGCGTGTATGGACGACGCTTGCGATGACGAGCGGCGGCGATGTGCCGAAGGACCGGTGGTTCTCTGTGTTCATGACGCTGCACGATGACCGCGTGTTCGTCTTCAGCGAAACAGGCGATCTGATCATCGCGCGTTTCTCGCCGAAAGGATATGATGAGATCAGCAGAACGCATGTGATCGAGCCCGACATGTTCTCCGGCGGCACGTCGGGGCGGAAGGTCGTGTGGTCGCCGCCCGCGTATGCGAACCGCTGCATGTACGTGCGGAACAACCACGAGATGATCTGCCTGTCCCTGGCTGCCGCGCGGAACGGGGCCGACGGTAGAGGCGGGACGCGCGGACAGTGTGAGCACGCAAGCTCCGGTTACTGAAGCTAGGCGTGCTGCGCGTGGTCGCCGGCGCGCGGGGTACGACGTGACTCCAGTCACGTCGACACGTGGTATGCACGTGTCCGCCAACATCTTTCCGCCACGCATGGCCACGACCGGAGTCGCGGTTTTCGGGAGCGTGTTGCCTCCGCCCATCGCAGTGTTGTATAATGTGGAATGACGGCGAATGGAAAACAGAAGCATGTCATCGGCCTGTTCTCAGCGTTGAACGGAGAACAGCATGATCGCTTGCGCCGCGAGTTCGGCGATGCCCTGGTGGTTCATGATTTCTCGGCCGATCCGGTGAACGTGGGCGAACGCGGCGCCGGCGTCGAGATTGCCTATGGCCACGTCGGCAGACGCGCCATGCGCGCGATGCCGAACCTCAAGTGGATTCATGCGGGATGGACGGGCGTTGACAGCCTGCTGCATGAGGAAACGCTCCGCCGCAGGCCGGTCGTGACGAACACGCGCGGCGTGAACGCGTACTCGATGGCCGAGCATGTGCTTGCCGGCGTGCTGTATCTCGCGCGCGACTTCCGCGTCTACGAGGAGACGAACCCCAAAGGCGTGTGGCGGCCCGAGATTCATCCCGTGCGCCTCGAGGGCACTTGCGCACTCGTGCTTGGCACGGGTGCGCTGGCGACCGTCGTCGTGCCGAAGCTGAAGGCGCTTGGCGTGCGCGTGCTCGGTGTGAACACCACGGGGCGGCCCGCGGCGGGGTGTGACGCCGTGTACACGCTGGATGCGGTGAGACCGCATCTGAAGAACGTGGACTGGCTGATCGCCTTGCTGCCCGGCACGCCGCACACGGCGAAGATCGTCAATGCATCCTTCCTCGCCGCGCTGAAACCAGGAGCCGGCGTGATCAACGTCGGCCGCGGCGCGGTGATTGACCAGGACGCGTTGATCGCTGCGATTGATGGCGGCCACGTGCGCGGCGCGGTGCTGGATGTCACCGACCCCGAGCCGCTGCCTGCCGGCTCGCCGCTCTTCACGCATCCGAAGATCATGGTGACGTCGCACCAGTCATGGCTGCCGCCCGGCGGGCTCGAAAGCGGCTTCGAGAATTTCGTCTACAACCTTCGCATCTACCTCGCGGGCGACATCGAGCATCTGAAGAACCGCGTATCGCTCGAGATGGGGTACTAACTCCATGTTTCCCGATCTGCTCATGGTGCAGGTGTGCCGCGTGTCTTCGTTGTTTCCCTGATGACACGTCGGCCGTTGGTCTGTGCAAGTCTGTGGCAGAGATCTGCTGCTGCAATGACCTACAGTTCGGCGATGAGCTTGTGCAGGAAGGCCACGGCGTCGGGTGACACGACCTCGTAGTCCTGCTTGTACAGGTCCAGCGCCAATCCGCCGTCGAATCCGACGCTCTTCAGTGCGCGCAGATACGCCGGCAAATCCATGTCGCCTTCCTGCGGCGGCAGATGCTCGTGTTCTCCGGCCGGCATGTTCGATATGTGGCAATGCACAATCTTGCGGCCCAGTTGGCGGATGGCATCAAGCGGGTCGGGGTCGCAGAGGAAGACGTGGCCCAAGTCGAGATTCGCGGCAAGATTGTCTGACGGGATCTCGTTGAACAGTCTGAGCAGGTCGGCGGTCGTGCCGATGACGAAATTCGGCTCGAACTCATTTGCCATAACGACGCCGCACTCTTCGGCGATGGCGACGAGCTCGCGCGTGCGGTCGATCATCAGACGCCATTCGGCCTCGTCCGCGGTGCGTTTGCGCGTGCCGCCGAAGATGAAGATGCTTGTGCCGAACGAAGGGGTGAGCCGGATGCACTTCTTTGCGAGCGCGAACACCTCATCGTCGTAGATGTAGTTCTGGTGGTAGCTGAACGAGTGCGGTGCAAGGCCAAGCGCTGCAACGCGTTCGCGGATGGCTGCTATGTCCAGCGTGTCCACATCATGATTCGACCAGTTCTTGCGTTCGACGCATATCTCGACACCGTCGAAGCCGAGACGTTTGATGACGTCGAGGGAGTCGAGGAGCGGGTACTCGGGAAGCATCTGGGTACGGCCGGAGATTTTCATTGGGATCCTTGTTCTGTTTTCACCACAGAGTCACAGAGGCACGGAGGACGGGATCGGAAGATGGGGCGGTAGGCATGACGTGCGGTCAGGCGAACTTGGGTATGGCCTCAGGTGCGCATGTCTGCCGAACTGTCTTCTGTACACCGTCCACATGTGAAGTCTGTGCTGTGAGTATCATATGCAAAGACATGCGGGTTGTCAACCGGCGGCACGCTGGCGAGGCGTGGCGGGGTCAGGCCCAGAGTCATCAGTTGACAAGCGGACTATATTCACGATTTGGGGCCTGACCCCGTTCGCGTTGTCCGGCGCGTGCAGCTTCTTGCTTGACGCGGCGGGGCGGGTGCGCTACAATCTTTGCGCTGCATGGTGCTGCACGCGTTGTTTTCACTGCACGGAGGGGTTCTTGTGCTGACATTTCCAGAAGGCTTCCTGTGGGGCGCGGCGACGGCGTCGATTCAGGTCGAAGGCGCGTCGAACGAAGACGGCAAAGCACCGTCCGTGTGGGATACCTACTGCCGCACTTCGGGCAAGATCAAGGACGGCTCGACGCCGGATCCCGGCGCGGACAGCTACCATCGCCTGGGCGAGGACATCCGCGTGCTCAAGGAGCTCGGCGTCAAGGCGTACCGTTTCTCGATCGCCTGGCCGCGCATTCTGCCCGCGGGGAGCGGCGCGGTGAACGCGAAGGGCGCCGCATACTACCAGCGCTTGATTGACGGCTTGCTCGAACACGGCATCGAGCCCTGGGTCACGGTCTATCACTGGGATCTGCCGCAGTGCCTCGAAGATGAAGGCGGCTGGCGCAACCGCGCGCTGGCACCCACGTTTGCCGAGTATGCCGCGACGCTCGTCAGGCTGTACGGCGATCGTGTGAAGAACTGGATCGTCTTCAACGAAATCCAGGCGTTCGTCGATCAGGGCTATGGCAACGGATGGAAGGCGCCCGGGCTCGAATTGCCGCCGAAAGAGCTCATGCAGGTGTACCACCACGCCCTGCTCGCGCACGGGCTCGCGTGCAAAGCCATGCGCGCCGTCAACCCCGCCATCAAGATCGGCACGGCCGAGCATCCGATGCCGCGCATGCCGGTCATCGAGACGCCCGAGAACATCCAGGCCGCGTCACGCGCGTGGGACCGCCACATCGGTTTCCTGTTCGAGCCGATGATGCACGGCCGCTATCCGGACAATCTTGATGTGTATCCCGCCATCAAGCCGGGCGACATGGAAGCGATCAAGGACCGGCTTGATTTCATGGGATTGAACATGTACACGGGCGCGTATGTCGAGGCGACTGAAGCGCCGCCGTACTATCGCACGATCCCGTTCCCGCGGCACCACTTCTCCGCGCCGACGCAGGGATGGCTGCGCATGCTGCCGGACGCGATGTACTGGGGCGCGCGGTTCTCCGTGGAGAAGTACGGCGCGCCGGCGATTTATTTCACGGAGAACGGCCTCTCGACACCGCACGACCTCCCGCCCGAGGAAGACCGCGACGATGTCACGCGCATCATGTTCGTCAAGGCCTATCTGGCGGCAATGCACGCGGCCATCGCCGACGGCTGCCCCGTCAAGGGCTATTTCTTCTGGTCGCCGATCGATTCGTTCGAGTGGATCAGCGGGTACACATGCAGCTTCGGCCTGTACCGCGTGGACTGGAAGACGATGGAGCGCACGCCGCGGCTGAGCGCGAAATGGTATCGCGAGGTCGTGCGGCGGAACGCGATTGTGTAGTCGCGTCCATACGTCTGCTCGCTGTTCCTGGCTGGCCGCGTCATTGCAGTGGCTGACGGAGCTGCCCGGTTCTCCCCGGGACTGTTGAAGTTTAATTAAAATGACATGGTTACGTTTAATAGAAGTGACATGATGAGATGGTAACAATGTCTCCTTTAGCAATCAGTGAAAGGAGACGAAGATGGAAGGGACACTCATCATGACAG
>JAAYZF010000447.1 GCA_012514975.1 bacterium | reverse complement strand
TCCACGGCTGTTCGAGGTCGAGGAGCGCAAGGCCGATGGTGTAGGTCTTGTGCCAGCCCTTGTGCCACGCGGGCAGCTCGACCTTCGGGTCGAACGTCACGGCATGGAAGAGCGTCAGCCAGCCTCTTTCCGTCTTTACCGGCGGAGCGCCCGGGCCGATCTTCCTGTTTGCCCACGGCACCTGTTCGGAGCCGAGGACGAGCTGTGTGTTGCCCCAGTAACGGCAGTCGGGCGAATCGGAGAACCAAAGGTCGAAATTCTCCGGCGCGCCGCGGCCATAGATGGGGAACGGGCGTTCGAGCCGCAGGAACTTCCCGTCGAGCCTTTCGGGGAAGAGCACCATGTTGCGATTGTCCGGCGCCGAGAGGCTCAGTACCTCCCACGCCTCGAAGTCATCGGTCACGGCGATGCCGCCGCGGATGCCGTGACGGGTGTCGACGGCGAAGCACAAATAGCAGCGGCCGTCTATGACGGTGATGCGCGGGTCGTATGCGCGGCTGATCTCGCCGGTCTTCCATTCGATCCACGGATGTTCTTCCGGCGACCAATGGATGCCGTCGTCGGAGAAGGCGACGCCCATGTTCGTCCCGGCAAATGACGACGTGCCCGGCGTGCCGCCATAATCATTGCGGAACACCATGACATATCTGCCCTGGTACTTCGTCACGCCGGCGTTGAAAACGAGCGTGGCCGGATAGGGGATGTCGGCAGCGGAGAGAACGGGATTGCCCCTGTAACGCTTGACGGCGTCTGTCGGCGAGATGGGTGCCATTGCCTGTTCCGTGGTTCACGATGTGAGGTTCTGCACGGCGCAATCGCCCGCCGCGCTCCACAAGCGTCACGCCGGTTCCTGCCGCAGCCACTGTTCGAGGTGCGCGATCAGGCGCTCCGTGTTCTCGCGGCCGAGCGCGGCGCTCGCATTGCCCCGCGGGTCGGCGCCGACGAGCCCGTAGCACGGGTGGCCTTTCCACTCGGAGCCCATCCAGTTCTTCTTCTCGTCCGGGCCGGAGACGTCTTCGCGGCAGCTCTCATCGAGGCGAGCCATATCGACGCTCTCCGGGTGGAGGTGGAGCATGAACGACGTTTCGAACTTCGCCGCATGGTCGCCGCCCACGCCGGGCGCCTGGTTCTCGACAATCGCGAGTACACGCATCGTGCCGCCGCCTTTTGCATAGGCGTCGATCGCCGTGTCAAGATACTGGCTGCGGTTCGGATAATGGCCGGAGAGCAGGATGGCCTTCTTGTAGCCATCGGCTTCGAACCTCTTCAGCAGGTCAGTGACTATCGTCACCATCGGCGCCGCGGAGACCATGAATGAGGACGGCCAGTCACCGTGCCCGCCGCCCGCGCCGAAGTAGACAGGCGGGTACACGACACCGCCTGCCTTGACCGCGAGGCCGACGAGCTGTTCGTGCGCCTTGAGCGCATCGAGCCCGACGACGTTCTGGTACCCGTGCCACTCGATCGAGCCGAAGGGAACGTAGATGTTCGGGCATGTGCGTTTCGCTTCCTCAACCTGTTCGGGCCGCATGAATTCAAGCCTGACCTCTTTCTTGAGATTGTCCGAGAATGCTCCCATGACGTTGCTTCCTTCTGGTTAATACAATGTCCGAGATGACGCCGGTGAACAGCCCTATGTACGCTCCCATGTGCACCCACCAGGCGGTGAGGAAGCGGCTGATTGCATCATCGCTGATGATGCCTGAAAGCTTGGCGCGAAAGTGGAACGGATCGAGCGTGCGGCATGCCAGCGGCAGCGTTGCGGCGAGCATTGCCGCGCAGGCAAACGGCAGCCAGAGCAGCTTCACTATGCCGCGCAGTTGTGAATGCGCGCGCCCCCTCTGATCTTGAGCGGTTCAGGCGGCATCAATACCTCTCGGGCACGAATGTTTGTTCCGATATGGGCGGGCGGACATAGCCTTTGCCTTTCTGCCGCGGGGGGAGCTTGATGGACTCCGGCGTCAAGTCCTTGTACGGAATCATGCTGAGCAGGTGCGCGATGCAATTGAGCCGCGCCCGGCGCTTCGAGTCCGCCTCGACGACATACCACGGCGATTTCTTCGTGTCCGTATGGGCGAACATGGTGTCCTTCGCTTTCGAGTATTCGACCCAGCGGGAGCGGGACTTGAGGTCCATGGGGCTCAGCTTCCAGCGTTTCGTCCGGTCTTTGATGCGGTCGCGGAACCGGCGTTCCTGCTCCTCGTCGCTGACCGAGAACCAGTACTTGATGAGGATGATGCCGGAACGGATCAGCATCTTCTCAAAAACCGGGCAGGCGTTCAGGAAATCCTCGTATTCCTCCCTGGTGCAGAAGCCCATGACGTGCTCGACGCCCGCGCGGTTGTACCAACTGCGGTCCAGGAGCACAATCTCGCCCGCGGCGGGCAGATGGGGGACATAGCGCTGGAAGTACCACTGCGTCTTCTCGCGCTCGGTCGGCACGCCGAGAGCGACGACGCGGCAGATGCGCGGATTGAGCCGGTGGCTGATGCGTTTGATGGCGCCGCCTTTGCCCGCCGCGTCGCGCCCTTCGAAGATGACGATGACCTTCAGGCCTTTGTGCTTGACCCATTCCTGCAGCTTGACGAGTTCGAGCTGGAGGCGCGCGAGCTCGCTGCGGTACTCTTTCTTGGAGAGTGCGCCGTGCCGGTCGCTCGCATCGCCGTTGTCCCTCGCATGCTTCGTGTGCTTGGCCATGATGCCTCCTCAGTTGCGCCGGCCCGTGCCGCGTTGATCGTCCTGTCAGCGCAGGCGGGCGTGAATGTCCTGCCACAACGTCGGCGCATTCGCCGGCGTCAAATCCGGTTCGAAGCCGAATTCAAGATACAGTTTGATCGCGCCAATGCGTTCGGCCGAAGTATCGAGGTAGCAGCGGTCATGCCATTGCGCGAGCTTCTTCATTGCGAATGACATGGCGGACCTGGCGAGCCCTTTGCGCTGTGACGACGGGCGCACAGCCACCCAGTGGATCCGGCCATAGTCCTCGCCGCGGAAATCGCGCGAATACCATGCGCTGATCGTGCCGACGCCGCGGCCTTTCGCGTCCGTGATGATGAAGCAGCGCCACGCGATCGCGGCGAGATCATCGCCGAATTGCTCGATGAACGTGCCGTCCTTGATCTCGAGATAGGGCTCGGCATCGCGTTGTATGTCAGTCCACAAGCCGATGTCGTGCACGGACATGGGCCTGATGCCGTAGCCTTCAGGGAAGGGCGTGTCGACGAGGTCGCGCATATGCGGCCTGATCATGACGACGCCGGTGCCGGCCGGCCAGGGCGGCGGGGGAGGCGTGTCGAGCGCCTGGCGCGCACGGAACATCCTGCGCGCGGTGTCGAGCGGTTTGAGCGCATGGCGGTCGCGCGACACCACGCCAAACGGGCTGATCGAGAGCCCGCCGTGGAAGCGGCCCGCCGGCCACGGGTGATCGGCCCAGCACCAGATCGCCGCGCCGCAGACGTACGGCGCGTCCATGCCTGCGAACTCCGCTTCGATGACCTGCGCATGCCTGTCCTCGCCGAATGCGTGGCCGTGCGTGCCGGCGAACGAGCAGTAGCCGAATTCGGTGACGAGAACCGGCTTCGACGGATACTTCGAGCGAAGCGCGGCGAGGTTCGTGCGCCAGAAATCCGCCGCGCGGCCCTGCGCGCCATCCGCACTCATGCCATGGCCCGGCCAGTCGATGCTCGGGTAGCCATTCACGCAGATGACGTCGTCATCGTCGAAATGCGGATGGCTGGTCCAGTGGTTGCTGACGTGCACGCACAGCCGGGTCGGGTCCAGCACGCGTGCCCTGCGTATCAGCGCGCTGTTAGCTTCAGCCACGGCAGGTTCGTCCTCGCTCGTCTCATTGCTGACGGACCAGAAGATGACGGCCGGGTGGTTGGCGTCCCGGGCGATCATGCATTCGAGCTGGCGGCGTGCGGACTCGACGCGCGCGCTGTTGGTGCGGCGGCCTTCCTCGACGTCATTCCAGAAATACAGCGGGATTTCGCAGAACGCAAGCATGCCGAGTTCGTCGCAAAGATCGAGCTCGGCGGGATCGTGGGGATAGTGGCAGAGGCGGACGAAGTTTGCGCCGGCGTCCTTCATGCGCTCGAGGTCGCGGCGCACGGTCGCGCTATCGGAGGCCATCGCCGTGCGCGGCGAATCCTCATGGCGGTTGAAGCCCGTGAGGAAGATGTGCCCGCCGTTCAGCGCAAGGCCGTCCGGCGTGGCTTCGATGCGGCGGAAGCCGAACCGCGCATCGAGCGCATCGACGACGGCGCCCTGCTCCTCGATCCGCGCGACGGCGTGATAGAGCGCGGGCGATGAAGGCGACCAGGCGTGTGCGTTGGCGATCACGCCTTCGAACGTTGTTTCATTGCATGCGCCCGCGGCGAGCTCGAGGGCGCGCGGGCCCAGCGTGCCGACCACCTCGCCGGCCTGAGTGCTGATCGAGACGGAGAGCGAGCAGCCCGCCTTCGCCGGCCGCGCGTTGCGCACGAGAACGCGGCAGGCAACGCGCCCGCCGCCCGCGCACGGCTCCGCGACGACGCGCAGTCCTTCCACGTGGAGTCGGCCGGTGGCGTTCAGCCACACTCCGCGCAGGATGCCGCCGTAACCGCGCCAGCCGGTGTGCATGCCGGGCACGTCGCCCTCGTGATGCGCGTTGTCGACCGAGACGGCCAGGTTGTTCCCGGCGTCGAACAGGACTGTTTCGCTGACGTCAAACTCGAACGGGAGGAACCCGTCGCGGTGTTCGCCGAGCAGCACGCCGTTGAGCCACACCTTCGCCCGGTAATTCACCGCCTCGAAATGCAGTACCATGCGTTTTCCGCGCCACGACGCTGGCACGGAAAACGCGCGGCGATACCAGCAGACACCCTCATAAAAATCGATGCCCGGGCAGCCGGCCTCGAAGACGGACGGCACGGGAGTCTCGCGCCAGAGGCGGTCGGAGAACCCGGGTGCGCAGAATCCAAGGCGCTCGCCATCCGCGTGAGGGTCGGGCGAAAAGCGCCAGGGGCCGTCGAGAGAGAGCAGGTCGCGTGGTTCTATGGTCATCGAGTATCCCGTTCAGGGCCGGCGCGCGCAAACGCATGGCAGTGCAGCGCGCACCGCAACGAAACGTGCTCAGGCGGTGAAGGTGGTCTGAGCGGGCGGGCCGGGCTGCGCGATCTTCGCCCCGCCGTTCGCCGCCAGGTGTTCGAGAAGGAGATAGACTGTCTCGACGGCGTCAGGCTGGCCGATCGCCGCGGCGATCTCCCCCGCGGTCCGCGGCGCGGCGGTCAGTACGGCGGCGATCTTCGCCTGGAGGGCAAGCACGCCCGCGGCAGCCTTCTTTCCCGCCTCGACGCCCGGCTGATGGTAGGCGTTGACGCCGATCAGCGATGCGTAGAACCCTACGGCGCGCTCGAACAGCGCGATGAGCACGCCGACGCTGCGCGCATCGACGCGCGGGATGGTGATCGTCATCGACTGGCGGTCATTGCCGGCGAGGGCTTCGCGCGTGCCGAGCATGAAGCCATGGAGATAGTCGCCCGCGGTGACGCCCGGCTCGACCTGCACGGGCTCGCCGCCCGCTTCGAGCACGCGGATGAAGATGACGAAGAAGTTGTTCACGCCGTCGCGCAACTGCTGGACGTAGGCATGCTGGTCGGTCGACCCCTTGTTGCCATAGACGGAGATGCCCTGGTCGACGCGCTCGCCCTTCAGGTCGAGCCGTTTGCCGAGCGATTCCATGATAAGCTGCTGGAGGTAGCGGCTGAAGAGCAGGAGGCGGTCCTTGTAGGGGAGGATCACCATGTCCTTGCTGCCGCGGCCGTCGGTGGCGTGATACCACATGAGCGCCATGAGCGCGGCGGGATTCTTCATCGCGTCGTGGACGCGGGTGACGGCGTCGCAGTCCGCCGCGCCCTTGAGCAGCGCATCGATGTCAAACCCCTGGAGCGCGGCGGGGAGCAGGCCGACGGCGCTTGTCTCGCTCGTCCGGCCGCCCACCCAGTCCCACATGGGAAACCGGGCGAGCCAGCCTTCCTTCGCCGCCTGTTTGTCGAGGTTCGAGCCCGCGCCGGTGATCGCGACCGCCTGTTTTGCGAAGTCGAGCCCGGCTTTCTTGAATGCATTGGCAACGTAGAGCATTGCGTTGCGCGGCTCGGGCGTGCCGCCGCTCTTGCTGATGACGATCACGAGCGTATGGCCGAGCCTGCCGTCGAGCTGGCTGAGGACGCGGGCGAAGCCGTCCGGGTCGGTGTTGTCCATGAACAGGACTGCAAGCTTGTCGGTCGCGGGATTGCCGAGCGCGTCGCTGACGAACATGGGGCCGAGGCCGGAGCCGCCGATGCCGATCGAGAGCACGTGCGTGTAGCGCGCCGCCGTGGGCGGCTTGACGGCGCCTGCATGGACGCCGGCAACGAACTTGGCGACGCGGGACAGCGCGTTGACAATGGCCGTGGACAACTCGGGCGTGGGCGCGAGCTGGGGCGCGCGGAGCCAGTAGTGGCCCACCATGCGCTTCTCGTCAGGGTTGGCGATTGCGCCGCGCTCGAGCTCGTCCATTGCGGCAAACGCGCCGGCCATCCTCGGCGCCATCTTCGCGAGAAACGCGTCGTCGAACGCCATGCGGCTGACATCGAGCGACAGGTTGATTGACGGAGCGGCGCACAGGCACTGCTGGTATCGGTTCCACAGGTCAAGCGGTTTCATCTACGCGTCCTTGCTGTTCGGTTAGCACAAGAATCACTAAACAGCATATTATAGCTGGACAGGGGCAAAGGGGCAAGAGGCGTGCAAGGTATGGTCATTATCACACCACCCACGGTCCGCCTTCAGAGAGGAATTGCGACGGTTTAGGCACGCGACTGTTGAAGTTTAATTAAAATGACATGGTTACGTTTAATAGAAGTGACATGATGAGATGGTAACAATGTCTCCTTTAGCAATCAGTGAAAGGAGACGAAGATGGAAGGGACACTCATCATGACAG
>JAAYZF010000446.1 GCA_012514975.1 bacterium | reverse complement strand
GTCCTTCGCGGACAAGCAGAACAGTGCGTACATCAACAAATACACATGCTTGCGAGTGTTGTCCGCGGCATTCATGGCTTATCTCCTGTGGCTGATATCCACATATCATAGCAGAAACCGCCGCGAATGTCATGTTGTGCCCGTGTCGGTGAGGCATACTGGAGTATGGAAGTGAGGTGAGGGCGTTGGCGGGGTGTTTTCCTGACGAAGCAGCAATGCCGCGGCGTCCGACGGCTGCGCAGCGCCGTACACACTGAGCGAACCCGGGCGGTCACCCGGTTTTCGCACGCGTGCGTCGCGAGGCGAAGGCAACGGCGCAGGCGAGCACCGGCGTCAGCGAACACGGCTCGGGCACAATGCCGAGCTTCGTCACCGTGCCGTCCTCGCCCGTGATGAACAAACTGCTGTTCGCCACTGCCAGCCCGTCCCATAGGGGGACGGCGGGCAGATCATGCACGTGGGAGATCGCGCCGGAGGCCGGGTCGAACACCCAGAGCTTGCCCGTGCGCACGCCGTTCACGTCGCGCTGCCAGCCGGCGACGAAGAGCTTGTCGCTCGTTGCCGCCATGGCGTTCATGCTCAGGTTGTTCGCGGGCGGCATCTGAGTATTCCAATGGCCGTTGGTCGCGAGCACGCATTGCCTGTCCTGCGCGAGCATTTCGTACGCGTTTGTGAGCGCCGCGAAGTTCTGGCGTGACAGGCCGACGACTTCAGACAGCCCTTGCGCCATGTTCTGCCTCACGCCGAACACGTGCGTCGCCGTGAACGAGATTGGATTTGCGCGGAGGCCTTTTGAGTACGCGCCGATGCGGCCGCACACCTTGTCGAAGGACGACCTGTATTTCTTGTCGGAGAAGTACCATTTGCTCACCCAGTAATCCTGATCGCCGCGCGACACGCCGTCGGCATTTTTCGCGAGGAACGACTGGGGCGCCCAGAGCGTCGTGCCCGTGCCGCGCAGCAGGCGCTGGCCGGTCGCGGGGTTCAACTGGACGGTTGCGCCCATGTAGATGCTCACGCCATCGCTTGACATGATGTCGTTCAGCTCCGGCCAGACGAACAGGTTTGTGGACAAGTCCTCGGTGAGCGGGTCGGGCCTTTTGATGTAGTTCGCCCAGCGCACCGCGCCTGTTGCCATCTCGAGAGCGTAGAGGAACAGGCCGCTGTCAAGATAGCTGTGCCGCCCCGCGGCGACGTAGGCGAGGCCGTCCTGGACGAGCACGGCGCCATGCACGGGCCAGGCGGATTCGAGATGGCCGTTGACGACGATCTGGCGCGCCATGGGCGCCGCGTTGAACTGCCATGCCAGGCTGCCGTCCGTCGCGTCGAGACAATAGACGCGCCCGTCGGCGGCGCCGAAGACGACGCGGCCATCGCTGTACGCCGGCGGCGTGTCGACGGGCCCGCCCGCGGCGAACGACCAGCACGCCGTGCCAGTCTGCTCATCGAGCGCGATGACTTCATGCGTGTCAGGAAGCGCGGCAAAGACGCGGCCGCCGGCGATGGTGACGGGAGTGGCGTTCGAGCCGGCGGCAGTGCGCCATACGAGCGGCAGAGCGTCAGGCACGGTGGTTGTGGACGAGGCGCTGCGCTGGCCGTCGCCGCGGTACATTGGCCAGTCGGGCCCGGCGGCCATGGTCTGGCGTTGCGCCGCCGGCGTGGGAGAGTCTGCCGGCGGCACAATGCGCTTGAAGCTCGAGGCGAGGCGTGAGAACTGCCCGTTGGTGATCGGCTCGGACGTCATGCCGAGGTAGCCGCGGACGAGCGGGTAGCAGTGGCAGCGCGTGGGGAAGGTGTACGTGAGGCCGTTTGCGGGCATGAACCCGCTGTCGCATCCGCTGCGGCAGGCCATGAGCCAGGGCATCGAGCTGCCAGCCAGGTCGACGAAGTGCATTTTGCCGCTGAGGATGAAGCGCGGGGTCGCATGGTCGGGATAGCAGGCGGTGAGGACGCTCGAGATGCGTCTTGTCTCGATTCCCGTGGTGGCATCGAGGGCGACCCAGGCCGCGGCAGTCTTGATCCAGACGCCGCCGCCCATCTGGAACACGTGGGTCGCGCGGCCGCCATGGTCGGTCGGCGGATACGCGTACGTCCACAAGAGGCTTCCATCAGCCATTGACACGGCGTAGTTGACGCACTGCGTTGTCGGTTTCCACCAGCGCTGCGCGTCGCTGAGCATCGCGATGCCGTCGCGGCATGAGACGATGCTGAGCTCGCGTCCCGCGGCCACGTCGGGCGGGCGGAGGGCATCGACGTTGGCCGTCCACCGTTCCTGCCCGGAGCGGAGGTCGCGGCATGTCATGTGCATGAGCAGACTCGTTTCCTGTTTGTAGAGGAAGACGACGTTGCTTGCGTCGGCCGCGATCCCGTCCTCGGTGCGTATCCATCCGGCTGGATACGTCTGGTCCCAGGCGAGGTTCGCCGCATTGTTGGTGAGGGCGCGGACGCGCACCTGGCGGCTGAACGCGACGAGCACATCGCCGCTGAGCAGCATCACCTCGGCAAGTATCGGCTCGACAGCGCTTCTCAGCGTGGCGCCGCTGGCGGCATCGATGACGTGAAGCTCCCTGGCGGACGTCTCGAGGTACAGGGTGTTGCTGGACGCGATCATGCACGTCGGCCGGGACGGCCCCGCGAACTCGCGCTGCCAGAGCAACAGGCCATTGTACGCGTCGCGGCACATGAGGCGCGAGGTGAGATGCACCACCTTGTTCGTCTGAAGGCTCGCATCGGACACCCAGTAGAAATTCCTGCCGAGCGCGGAGGCGAACCCCACGCGGTTGCCCGTGAACGTGAGATACGACGGCCAGTCTTCCCCGGCGATCCACACCGTCTCGGACGGCACGCCCGCGCGCAGATCCTCCGAGACGGACGTGCGGCCCGCGTCATGCTCGAAATGCTCCCATTCGTCACAATCAGGCGGGACGCCCTTGACGAATGCCGCCCATCCTGCCGCAGCATCAACCACCGTGCATTCGACGACGCCGAGCCGCGCGAACGCCAGTTTCACTCCGCTGAAATCGGCCGTGGCTGCTCCGCATGCGACGTACGCCACTGCGCGCGGCGCAAGGACGCGCACGATCTCCTCAGGGCGCACGCTGCCTGCCAGGCCGGGCCGGCCGGGCGCGATGAGCATGTTCACCGTGCCATCCGGGTAGGGGAGGGTGTCGCCGGCGGAGCGGTCCGCGGATATCTTTTTCTGCGCGCCCCGCGCGTGCACGGCTGCGCGGACCGCCGCGGCTCCCGCGTCCGTCGGCTGCAGGCATTGGACAAGCGCGGGCGAGCGCAGCGCAAGCTCGAGAGCAGGCGATGCATCAGCCGGGCCGGCGATCACGCACAGCCCGCCGCCGCGCTCCTTCGCCTCGCGCACGGCATCCTGCATGACAATGTCGGTGATCTGCGCGCCGCCGGCCATCGAGGCGCAGAACAGCAGCAACGCAACGGCGATGGTGACGGGAAGTTCCTGGATGCCTGGGGAAATCACTGTACTCATGGTTAACATATACCATAAGCACCTGCGATTGTCAAACTCGGCATGACACTCTGGACCTCCGGTAGAAGGGCTGGCGCGGTTGACACGCGTTCGCCGGCGCGCGGGGTATGACGTGACTCCGGTCACGTCGACACGCGGGACACGCGCGTCCGGCTGACACGTTGGCGCAGCGTGTAGCCACGACTGGAGTCGCGGCCTACCACGCGTGCGTGCAGACACGCGTAAGCAGGCGCAGAGCCACGATCGGGTGCAAGCAGACCCGGCCGGATATTGAGCCTTCATACCGGAATGTCAGTTCCATCTTGACAATCCGGCTGTGTTTGTGCAACAATCATTGCAGCACTCGTTACCGCCGTGCAGCAAGCCCATATATCATCCGCTTCAAGGAGCATCACCATGATCACCGCGTGCGACATCATCGAGCATTTCGAGAAGCTCAAGGGATGGCCAATCGGCCGCGAGGAAGGCGTGCAGCATGGCCGCTGGGACCGCCCGGTCAGGAATGTAACCGTGTGCTGGAAGGCCACGCTCGCCGTCTTTGCCGAGGCGGGCGGCCGCGGCGACGATCTGATCATCGGCCATGAGAGCCTGTACGATCCGTACGATTTTGATTTCAATGCGTTCGTCCAGCGCGGCTGGCAGGAGTGGGCGCTGAACAAGCGCCGCAGGGAAGCGCTCGACAAGCACAATCTTTCGTATCTGCGCCTGCACTCGACCGTTGACCAACTGTTCATCGGCCGGGGATTCGCCGATATGCTTGGGCTGGACCAGCCGGTCAAAGCTGACAATGGCGCGCATGTATGGGAGCGCGATGAATGCGAATTGCGCGAGCTTGTCGAATACGTGAAGAAGTGCACCGGCCTGCCGCTCCTCCGCGTCTGCGCGCCGAAGGGGCTGGGGCAGCGCGTCCATCGCATCGGCCTGCTCCTTGGCGGCGGCGGGCTTGACAGCAACGTCGGCGCGCAGCAGCGCCTTGCGGACGCCGGCTGCGACGTGCTCATCTCAGGCGAGTCGGACAACTACGGGTTCCGCTACGCACAGGACTGCGGCATACCGACGATCGAGACGAGCCACGAGCTGTGCGAAAACCCGGGCATCCGCCTGTTCATGAAGGCGCTCGGCGAGCAGTTCAAAGAGTTGCGCATTACGTTCTACGAGAACAAGTGTCCGTACGAGATCGTGTAGCCTTGCATGAACGCGAGCCGCATACCCGGCGCGGAACTTCCCGCTGCCGCGCCACACGCGCCGCGGCGGCATGCGTGGCGCGGCAATGCCGCTGCCGCGCTCGTGTTCATGGCCCTTGCGGCGTGGCATCTCGAGCCCGTGCTGCCGTCGCTGGCGGGTGCGACGCCCGACCACATCGACATGGCGAACAACACGGTCGAGCTGCTCTCGACGATGCGGTCTCTCGTCAGGCATCCCCTGTCCTTCTCGCAGGGGCAGCACTCGTATCCGTATGAGCACAGCAATGCGCTTCTGAACAGCAATTATCTTGCGGGCATTCCGTACTACCTCGTGTATTGCCTGACAGGGAATCCGAGCCTGGCCTACAACGCACTTGTACTGCTTGTGTTTTTCCTCAATGCGTACGCGGTGTACCTTCTGGTGAAGCTCTGGAGCGGTTCCTGGCTTGCAGGAGTGACGGCGGGCGCGTTATGCGCGTTTTTCCCTCATCGCTACCACGAGCTTGCGTTCTATCACTACCAGATGACGTTTCCCGCGGCGCTGGTGATGTATGCCTGGCTGCTCTACTTGAGGAACGGGAAGTTTGCGCACCTGTGCCTCATGTTCGCCGTCATAGTTCTGAAGGCGGTCTCGATAGACTACAACACGCTGTTCCTCCTGCTGGTGTTGACGGTCATCGTGCCGATGGGATACCTGTCGTACCCGTCGCGGTTGAGATCGTGGTGGCAGGTGGCGTTGCTCGCATGCGCGACGCTGCCCGTGATCCTGGTATTCGCCCATCCATATTATGTGAATTTCTCCAGGCTGGTACAGGGCCAGTGGACGTTCATGGCGACCAACCTGACGTTCATCACATGGAAGGACGCGGGAGAGCTGTTCACCGGCTTCCTGCGCAACGTCACCCATCCGCGCACGCGGCTGCACACGCTGGTCAACGCGCCCATCCTGCCCGGCGCGGTCTGCATCGTGCTCTGCGCGGCCGCGGCGGCATGGATGCCCGTATCGCTTTTCTTCAAGGGCCGCGAGCGATGGCTGCGGCTTGGGCTGCTCGTGCTCGCGGCATGCGCAGTGCTTCTCTCGACGACTCCCGCGTACATTCCGCGGGGAGGGCAGCGCGTGTTCTCGCCGCTTGCGCGGCTGCACATCGACCCGCCGGTCCTTGCACTCATCAGGTTTCCCCGCGCGTACATCTTCTCGATCATGCTGTGCCTGAGCGTTCTTGTGGGGATCGCCATCGGCGACGCGCTGGCGGCACTGGACGGCAGGACGCGCCGGATGCGCCACGCGGCCATCTGCATAGTCGTGCTCCTGCTCGCGCTGGCAACGCTCGAACACACCGTGGCCATCGCGCGCTATGCGGCGAACGTGCCCAGGAGCGCGCAGGGCGTGTATGAATGGCTCGGGCGGCAGCGCAAGCCGAGCCCGTTCATCGAGTTCCCCTTTCCGCACGGCCTGGCCAGCTACAGTCCTGTGTTGAACGCCGTCATAGCCGACCAGCCGACTGCATTGCCGCTCGGCCGGATATTCACGCAGAACACGTTCTTCCTGAAGGAGCTTGGCGCCGCGCCCTCGAGTGACCGCACGCTCGCCATGCTCGAGGCATCGCCCTACCGGTTCTGGGTGCAGCACCGGGCAGACGACGCGTTCCGCCGGCGCGTCGAGGCATCGAGCGACCTGCGCTATGCAACGAATTTCGGCGGCGATTACGTGTTCGAGAATCCGCGCATCGAGCGCGCGCTGCCGCTCGCGTTCAGCGTGACGCAGCATTGGGCGCTGAGCTTCCCGCACATCTACACGATCCAGGGCAGTATCTGCTTCACCGGCCTCTACAGCTTCGTCCCGCGCGGCGGGCGGCCGGTGCGGTTCGACATCGAGTGTCTTGATGGCGACGGTGCGCGGCTGGCAACGCTCGCCGTGCGCGGCGGGCTGCCCTTCATGCTTGCGGGCCCCACGAATTCATTCAGCATCACCGTGCAATACGATGCGCTGAACGGGCGGCTGCGCGGGCTTTACCGCAACTCCGGGCATTTCAACATGGAACGGTGGCCGGCGGCAACGGCGCGTTGCAGCGACGCGATTCTGCGTACGCGCACACTGCGCGTGAACGCCTGGCGCCGCGGCAGGGCGGTGGCATCCGCCATGCTTGATGTCGTGCCGCTCACGGGCCGCTGGCCCCTCGAATTCGGCACGCCGGTGGTCATGCCGCACCTGTCGGGCGGATGGGATCAGTTCGAAAAGGATGGCGCGATGCCGTTCCAGCGATCGGTGGGCAGGGCGAGCGTGGTGATGAACGGCAGGCCGGATGGTGTGGTGACCGCGCTTGTCATCGTCGCCCGCGCGGCGCTGACCAACGTGCCCGGGGCGTTGCAGGCGCACGTCGCGCTCAATGGCGTGAGGCTCGGGACGATCCCGCTCGATGCGCAGTGGCGGACAAACGTCCTTTCCGCGCCCGGACACTGCTGGCGCGACGCGAACGTCATCGCGCTCAGCTACCCGCGGACATACCACCCGTGTCTTGTGGGAGATGGATACGACACCGAGCGGCGCTGTGCGGCGCTGGCGGTGATTGACGCGGAATAGCAGTTTCCCCGTCGCCATGGCCTCGAAGAAGTCGTGGATGAGAAACTGATGCGAGCCGCAATGCCCGTTCGGCAATCCCACGTATTCCCTTGGCAATCGTTCGACTTGGTGCATGCAGCCGGTGCCAAGATGCTTCCTGCCGATGAACTCGCGCGGCAGCGTGCCCAGATTGCCCGCGGTGATCTCGACGCCGTCGAGCCGGTGGATGTGTGTCAGGTCTTCATGCACTTTTCTGATCCAGTGCTGCGCATTCTCGCGATCGTATGAGCCGTCAGGCTTGTGCGGGTCCTGTTCCCATGTGATTTTGGTGAACACCGCGCGGCTCTGCGCCGTGTCCTTCGCCTGCACCTCGCTGCCGTCGATTTGCTGCTGCACGGCAATGTCGCCGTGATGCGGATTGACATGCTCGATGTATGCGCCCTGGGTGCCCGCGATCGTCTGCCGCGCCTCGCCCATGGCAGTGCGGCGGAATTCATTGATGCGCACCATGCCGCCGTCGGCCGTGCGGAACACTGCGGTCTGATTGCTGTACGGATTGCCGAACGCGCTGATCTTCCCGTCGAAGATGCCGTCCTCATGATCGTCCTTCCAGCCGATGCAGCTCACTTTTGTGAAATGGCTGAACGTCACGCTCAACACATGCGATGCGGAATGAGAGATGTACCACATGGGCGGCACGCTTGCATAGCGCTTCCATTCCGGCCCGTTCGCGTCATAGAACGGCAGGTAGAACCATGATGCCATGTTGTGATAGTAGTGCCCCTCGCCGTAGACGAACCGGCCGAATGCGCCGTCAGCAAAGGCCTTGCGGCACCAGATCGCCTGCGGCCGGTAGTAGCTTGTCTCGCCGAGCGCGTACGTCAGGCCCGTGCGCCTCACCGTCTGCACGAGCTCATCGAGCTCCTCGACCGTGACGCCCGCGGGCACGGCGCTGTAGACATGCTTGCCCGCGTTGAGCGCCTTGACCGCCATGGGCGCGTGCGTCCACCGCTGCGTGAAGATCGCGACCGCATCCACGTTGCTGTCAAGTAGCTCGTCGAACGAACGGCACGTTCGCTCGACTTGATGCTCCTTCGCGCAGTCACGCAGCACGTCCTCGCGCAGTTCGCACAGGACGACATCCCTGCACAACGGATGCGCCTTGAACAATGGAATGAAATGCCGGCCGAAATGGCCAAGCCCGCAGATGCCGACGAGGAACCGTTTCATGTCCCGCCCAAAAGACTGTCAACCGGTGGCACAGACTCCTGTCTTCACGTCCCTTCCGTCCTTTCACCGCGGCGGATGCTCATCCGCCCACGGCGCGCAAAGACGAGTGCCACCGCTGCGGCGACCACGAGCGCGGCGGGCTCGGGCACGAAATTCGAGTTCTCTGCGCCCGGCGTGCCATAGTCGCCGCTGCCGAACGTCGTGAGCGCCAGTGCCCAGTTTGTGCCATTCGCGTCGGGATGCTCCTGCCACGGATCAATCACTTCGATCGAGCGGCCCGCGGTTGAGGAAGACCACGACACCACGTCGACAAGCTGGGTCTGCGCGTCGTACAGCCAGAGCGAGTCCCCGTTGTTATCCATGTTCAGCGAGTCGTACAGGATGCCGCCGGCCACGCCGCCGTTCACGGCCTCGTTGGTGTTGCGACAGAGGACGATGAAGGCGTCCGGCTGAAGCAGCGCCGCGGGCAGCACAGCCGCGCCGCTCGAGCTGTCAACGATCCGCCAGCCTGCGCAGTCGACGGCGGCGTTCGTCGTGCTGCGCAGCTCGATCCACTCGCCAAAGGCGTCGCTGACGGCTTGGGGATTGATCAGCATTTCATTGAGTGCGACTGCGCCGCGGCTCGTGCTGTTCCCGGTGAACTCCCATTCCAGGACGCACCGTCCCGCCTGCCAGCTCTCGGCGGTGTCAACGGCGATGTGATACGTGACGGCCGGTGCGGCATTGGCGACGATCACGCGGCTGGCCCCGCCGGGCGACCCGTCGTCGTCATTTGCCGCGACGCGCGTGAGATTCGAGACGGCATCGCCCGTGTACACGGCCAGCACGGTGTCGAATGCGCCGGACGTGGTGTTGAGCACGAGCGTCCCGCCGGCCTGCGGCGTGTAGCTCCACCAGATCGAGCGATACGGGCCGTATGGCGGCGCATGGGGCGGCTCGCCGGGCTCATAGGTTGCGCGCTGGTTGTTCGAGGTGACCGCGCCGCGCGCGCCGGAGAGGGGCCATGCGGCGGCAAAGGCGTCACTGATATAGACTGCCGCGGCGCTGCGGTTGGTCGCCATGTGGATGAAGACCGATTGATTCGTCGTACTGTCCGCGCCGTCAACCTGCCAGCGGTCGAACACGCGGCCTTCAGCGCCGGGCGGGGCGGTGAGCGTGGTCTCCCAGGCCGCGCCATACGAACGCGCGAACGGCGTAAGCCCGTTCGACAGCCCGGCCGAGTCGGCGCGCGAGACGGCGATGGCCACGTTGTTCCACGGATTCTCGGACGAGACAGACAGCGCGCCGCCAAGGCCGAAGCCGAAAGTGCTGAGCAACAGGTCGTACGACCCCGCGTTCGTCTGACCGTCGAACTGGCCATAGGTCGAGCCTGCGACGAAGATGCTGTTGGTGCCGATGCCGGCGATGGCGTACGCCTTGTCGGTATCGGGCGAACCCCAGAGGCGCACCCAGGACGGCATGCCCTCGGGTGTGCATTTGACGAGCAGGCACGCCGTCCACCCGGCATTCGTCTGGTAGTTCCACACGGCGGCGCTGGTGTAGCTGGCGAGGTAGATGTTCTCGTCATTGTCAAGCAGCAAGCCGCACCGGCTGTCGGAATAGCATTCATCCTGGGGCGAGCCGATCATGCGGGTCCAGAGCTTTGTGCCGTCCGGGAGGAATTTCGAGACGAAGAGGTCGTAGCCTCCGGGTTTGGGCTGGCCATCGAGGATGCCGTCCGTCTTGCCTGCGACGTAGATGTTCCCCTGGCTATCGAGCTGGACGGCCATGCCGCGGTCGGTGCCGTTGGTGCCCCATACGCGCGTCCACTGGCGGACGCCGGCGGAGCTGTACTTGGTGAGGAAGATGTCCTGGCCGCCCATGTTGGTGTTGCCATCGAGGAATCCCTCGGTGAAGCCGGTGACGTAGACGTTGCCTGCGCTGTCGGCCGCGCAGGCCGAGGCGAAATCATTCCACATGGTACCGAGCATGCGGGTCCACTGGCGCACGCCGGCGGAGGACCAGCGGGTGATGCAGACATCCGAGAGGCCGGCATAGTTGGTTTCGGGGGCGACGAGGCCTTCGGCGGTGCCGGCGGTATAGATGGCGCCGGGCGCGGTGCAGACGTCTTCGCCTTCGTCATAGCCGCTGCTGCCCCAGACGCGCGTCCAGAGGGCCGAGCCGTTGGGCGCGACATTCATCAGGACGAAATCGGTATAGAGCACGTAGGTGGTGGTGCCGTTGAGGTTGTTGGCGGCATCGCCCATGATGAGCACGCCGCCCGCGCCGTCGCTGCACGCGCCGCGTACGCGGTCATTGCCGTTCGTCCCCCAGATGCGCGTCCATTGTTTCTGGCCGTCCGGGGCATATTTCGTGACGAGGAGGTCTTCCCAGAAGATGTGGGGCTGGCCGTCAACGGGGCCTTCGGCGTAGCCGGCGACGTAGACCGTGTTCGTGTCCGCGGCGACGGCGAGGGCTTCGTCAAGGGCGGGCGAGCCCCAGATGCGCGACCACAGGCGCGTGCCGTCGCTTGCATGAGCCGTGTGCGCGAGAACTGTCCCCAAGACGGCGGCGCAGAACAGGCGTGAGACTTTCATGGCACTCCTCCAGTGACTATGCGGACCGGGCCGCGTGGTGTCCTGCACGTTCATTGATATGATAGCACGAACACCGGGGGGTGTCAAGGAAACAGCGGTTACACTCGCGGCAACAGGAGTACTATCGCACCCGCGCGCGAAGCGTTCAGTGCGTTGGGCGCGGTGGCGGGGGAGGAGAGGCGGTGCGTGCGCGTCCCGCAAGCCATGCCTTGCGGCGGAACGCCAGGGGCGACATGCGCGTCAAGTGTTTGAATGCGTGGCAGAAGCAGTAGGCGTTCGCATAGCCGACCGACTCGGCGATCTCGTGGACTTTCATGCGGGTGGCCGCGAGGCGTGTGGCTGCATGGGAAAGCTTTGCGCGCGCGAGCCAGTGATGCGATGACATGCCGAGGTGGCGGGCGAAGAGGCGGTTGAGATGATCCGGGGTGCATCCGGCCGCGCGGGCCATGGACGACACGGTCACCTTCTCGTGCAGATGGGCGAGCGCGGCGCGCACGGCGTCCTGCACACGGGCGGGCGGGGCGACGGGCTCGAGGGAAAGATCGCCGGCGGACTCGGCCAGCGTGAGGATGATGGAATAAGCCGATGCCGACACTTCGTTGTGGCACGTCCATGGC
>JAAYZF010000445.1 GCA_012514975.1 bacterium | reverse complement strand
GTCGACCACATTGCCGCGCATGGCGAACTCTTTGAACTCCTTGAGGATTTTCATGGTTCCTCCGTGTGATATGGATGGTATGCGGTGCGTGCCGCGCCGCTCCGGCGTATCTCCAAAGACTTCACGCTGCCGCGCTTACTGCACACGCCGCCCTGAGGCGGCACGGCCCGGCTGCGCGTTGATTTCGGCGAGACAGTCGTGCGTCAGCGTATACCATTCGTTGGGCGTTGCGGCATCGAAGGGATAGAGGAGATACGCGGGCACGTAGTAGACGGCCGACGTCAGCAGGTCCAGGTCGAGAAGGCTGAGCTGGTCAAACTCGTCATCGCCGTCAGTGTACCCGGGCTCGCCGGCATCCTCGCGAATGACGTCCGCCGAGTGTGCATCGCCCATGACCATCAGTGCGCGCGACGAACGGCCCAACGCCTGGAACGGCACGGCGACAGTGTCCGCCACCGCGGCGAGGGGCAGCACGGCGCCCGCGGCAACCTTGTCAACCGTGACACAGCCGGACAGCAGCGGTGCGGCGACGCACAGGAGGCTGCACGCGGCGAGGCGCATGACGCGTATCGTCATGGGTGTTCAGTCCTTGAGGGGAACGCCCTTGGCATCCTTGTCCATCTTGCCGACGAGGATGAGGATGCCTTCGATCAGGCCCCAGATCGCGCCGATGCCGCAGGCGCACGAGGCGAGGATCTGCAGAATGCCGATACCGACGTACCCGAGGTAGAAGCGATGAATCCCGAGGCCGCCGAGGAAGATGCCGAGAAGGCCTGCCGCGATGCGCGATTTCTGCACGGGGGCCTCTGGTGCTGGTGTGGCTTGCTGGTTCATGGTCTCTCCTGTGTGCGATTGGTGAACGGGTGCTGCAACGAGATCGATTCAGGAAGTATTATACCATATTTCGCGCGCGGCGTCACGCAGTTCACTTCTCCGGCGCGAAATGCACTGCGATTTGTGTCCGCAACGCCTTCGCCGTTACCGATCACCGGCCTTATACGCCTCGAGCACCAGTTTCCTGTTCTCCGGCGCCCACCACAACACGAGCGCCTTTTGCAGCCGTAGTTCGCGGCCCTTGGGCACGTGGATGGGATCGCCGCTGTCGAAATCGCGCCCGGTGTAGTACATGCACGTGCTGATGCTCATCGGCGTCGGCGTGAACTCCTGCACCTGCTCGAGCCTGATGTCGTTGCGCTTCAGGTACTGGTGCAGCTCGATCGCGTCCTGCATGCGCGTGCCCGGATGGCCGACGATGAGGTAGGGGATCACATGCTGGCGCCGGCCGGCTTGCGCGCTGTGACGCTCGAACCGCTCGACGAACTGCTCGTAGAGCCTGAACGGCGGTTTGTGCATCAGGCGGAGCGTGCCGCGCGAGATGTGCTCGGGCGCCACTTTCAGATACCCGCTCACGTAGTTATCTGACAGATCGCGTATGTACCCGTCATCCTCGAGCGCAAGGTCATATCGCACACCGGACGAAACGAACACATGCTTCACGCCGGCCATCGTGCGGCACGCGGCAAGCAGCGCCTTTACCGGCTGGTGCGACGTGTCGAGATTCGGGCAGATCGACGGGTACAGACATGAACGGCGCGGGCACGAGCGCTCGATGCCTCTGCGGCACGACATGCCGTACATGTTCGCCGTCGGGCCGCCGACATCGCTGATGCTGCCTTTGAATCCCGGCTGGCGCGCGATTATCCTGATCTCGTTGAGGATCGATGCGGTGCTGCGCGACTGGATGGCCTTGCCCTGGTGATAGCCCAGCGTGCAGAAATGACAGCCGCCAAAGCAACCACGATGCGCGGTGACCGATGTCTGGATCTGCGTGAAGGCTGGTATTTCGCTTCCCGCATAGCGCGGATGCGGCGCACGGGCATACGGCAGGCCGTACACGCGATCAAGCTCGTCCTGCGTCAGCGGTTCGGCGGGCGGATTGTGCTTCAGAAAGCGGCCGGCGAACGGC
>JAAYZF010000037.1 GCA_012514975.1 bacterium | reverse complement strand
TTCGGCACGCACCACCTCGGCATGCCTGATGTGCGGGGCATGGGGCCCCGTGGCGATGTCGCGGATGAACGCGTCGACTTCATCCGCGGGCCCCTCGGCCCATACATCCACATCGCCATTGTGCAGGTTGCGGACATACCCGACGACGCCGGCGCGCTGCCGCGCGAGCTGGACGACGGTGAAACGGAAGCCCACGCCCTGCACGCGGCCGCTGTAGGTGACGTGACAGGCAATGGTGTCCATCACTTCCCCGCCGCGAGCAGACGTTCAACAGAGCCCGCTACCTCACGCGCGTGCTTCAGGTAGCGCATCGCGTCATCGCGCGTCGGTGCGACAGTGTCTCCGGGGTACCGCATATCAACGGCCACGTCATCGAAGTCTTCACACGCATCGCCGAGTGCAGTTCTCAGTTCATCGTCAAGGATGCAGATGTCCACGAGCGCCATGAGATCGTGTGTCTTCGGCGGCACGCCCCCCTGATGTGCAATCAATGCCTTCAGAGCTTTCTCGACTGCCTGCTGGCAGTGGAACGAGACGATGTCCAGCGGCATGTCGCCAGCGTCAAACAGCCGCTGTGCCACGGCAAGATCGCCTGCCGCCTTCTCCATCCAGAGAGCGACCAGCTCATCAGTTCTGTCGGCCATAGAGGACTTTCCCTTGGGCCATTACTTGCGCAACGAGAGATGCGGGCGTGTCCTTCCAGTACGCCACTTCCTCAGGCGTGTACACGAGGATATCCATGGGTATGCCAGCGCCCCGGAAGAGTCTGCGGATGTGCGAAGCCCGCTTGCCGCGGGGAAGCTTCGACCGCGCAACAACGAACAGGTCAACGTCACTCTCTTCTGTTGCTTCCCCCGTTCTGTACGAGCCGAACAGTATTATCTTCTCCGGCTTCACCGCTCCGGCAATCGTGTCAGCAAGCTTCTGTATGTCATCGTTCGAAAGCAGCATCGCTCCTCACCTCCCCGCCGCGGCCTTGCGCAGGCGCAGCCGCAGAGCGTTCAACCGGATGAAGCCGGTGGCATCAGCCTGGTTGTAGACGCTGTCTTCCTCGAACGTGGCGATCGCGGTGTTGTACAGCGATCGTGGGGATTTCCGCCCGATCGTGGTCACGCTGCCCTTGTAGAGCTTGAGCTTTGCCGTGCCCGTCACGTTCCGCTGGGTCTCGTTGATGAACGTCTTGAGCGCGTCCATCTCGGGCGAGAACCAGAACCCGTTGTACACGAGCTGCGCGAATTTCGGCATCAACTGGTCGCGCAGCAGCATCACCTCGCGGTCCATCGTCAGCGACTCGACCGCGCGGTGCGCGGCATAGAGGATCGTCCCGCCGGGCGTCTCGTACACGCCGCGGGATTTCATGCCCACGAAGCGGTTCTCGACAAGGTCGACCCGGCCGACGCCGTTGCGCCCGCCGATCACGTTAAGCTTCGCCAGCAGCGCGGCAGGCGTCATGGCTTTGCCATTGACGGCCACGGCCTCGCCCTTGACGAAATCCACCGTGATGATCTCGGGTTTGTCCGGCGCGTTCTCGGGCGACACGGTGAGCACAAACAGGTCCTCCGGCGGCGCGGCCCACGGGTCTTCGAGGATGCCGCTCTCGTAGCTGATGTGCAGGAGGTTCCTGTCCGAGCTGTACGGCTTCTTCGTGGTCACCGGCACGGGGATGCCGTGCTTCCTCGCGTAATCGATCATCTTCGTACGCGAGTTGAGATTCCAGTCAGGCTCGCGCCACGGGGCGATGATCTTGATCTTCGGCGCGAGGGCATAGGCGGTGAGCTCGAAGCGCACCTGGTCATTGCCCTTGCCTGTGGCGCCGTGGCCGATGTAATCCGCCTTTTCCTTCAGCGCGATCTCGACCTGGCGCTTGGCGATGAGCGGCCGCGCGATACTGGTGCCGAGCATGTACTGGCCCTCGTAGTACGCGTTCCACTTTACGAGCCACCAGACGTAATTCTTCGCGAATTCCTCGCGGAGGTCCTCGATGTAAATCTTCTTCGCGCCCGTCTTGAGCGCTTTCGGGCGGACGGGCTCGAGCTCCTCGCCCTGGCCCACATCGGACGTGTAGGCAATGACATCGAAGCCTTTCTCGATCAGCCATTTCAATATGACGGACGTATCAAGCCCGCCGGAATATGCCAGCACGATCTTCGGTCTTGCAGCCATGTCAGCTCCCCGGGTTATCGAATATGCTCCCTATGGAATTATAGCAGAAAAGGCGGGAAAAATCATCCGTACAACGCCAGCCATACGGTCACCGTCACCGCGCTCACGAGCGTGGTCCAGAAAACCATGCGCGACGCAAGTTCAGGCTCGCGGTCATACTCCCTGGCGAGGATGTAGACGTTGACGGCCACGGGCAGGCTCGCGCCGCAGATGAGCACGGGCATGGCCGCTGAAGCCGCGCCAGGGAAGACCATGTTCCACACCGCCGCCAGCAGGGCAGCCGCGAGCGGCGCGACAACCAGCCGCCCCGCCGTCACCGCCGAGAGTACCGCGGCGTTCCCCGCCCACTGCGACCGCGAGAGCTGCACGCCAAGCGTGAACAGCGCCATGGGCACCAGCGCGTCGCTCAGATGCGCCAGCGGGAACTCGATGACGCGGGGCAGATGGATGTTGAACGCGTTGCACAGCGCCGCTGCAATGAGTGCGTGGATCATCGGCGTCTTCAGTATCGCGCGCAGGCGCGCCCACCAGCCAAGCCTCTCATCGCCGATCAGCCACAGCCCGAGCGTGAACGACGTGACGTTCTGGAACACGAGCGTCAACGCCATCACCGCCACGCCCGCGTCGCCGAATGCGAGCTGCGCGAACGGCAGGCCGTAGTTCCCGCTGTTGTTGAACAGCGTCCCCAGCGTCAGCAGTGAACGGTGCTCGCGCAACGGCCGCATGCGGTACGCAACATGGCAGAAGGCCAGCAACACAAGCAGGTGCACGGTGTTGAACGCCATCACATGCGCGACGAATGCGCCTTCGAGCGTGCTGCCGTACAGCTTGGTAAACACGAGCGCCGGCGCGAGTATGTAGAAGTTGAGCTTCGACAGCGTCGCCAGGTCGGGCTTGAGCGTGCGGTCGGCCAGCACGCCCACGCCCATCAGCGCGAAGATGGGCAGGACGATCCCGGTGAGTATGGTGGTGACAATAGTCATTGGCGCTACGGTGTGCTGCCGGTGATCGCGGCGATGCGGTTGAAGAACGCGCGCTTCTCGTCCGTGTTGATGCCCCAGTTGACGGGGATTGTCTGATAGCCGCTGAGCTCCTCGAACCGTTGCTCGCGCGGGCGGATCGTCCAGTCCGTGCGGTCCTTGTAGGCGCTGCCAAATCCCTGCGAATAGTAGCCCCACGAGGCGTATTCATCGACGGCGGCTTCGAGGTTGTCGAGCAGGATGGTGTCTTCGTTGATGAGGATGGGCCGTGGTCTCCGTTGAAATTCCTTCGTGGCCTTCAAGCGCCGAAGCTTTGCGCGCAACTGCCCGGGCATGCAGCCGTTGCCGTGCGGCATGTGGAAATCCTCGATGGCCTGCCATTGCGGCGCGGGAAG
>JAAYZF010000444.1 GCA_012514975.1 bacterium | reverse complement strand
TCACCGTCCCCGGTGACCGCATCGCGCGTCCCCGCGCCACCTGGAGGGTCACCGTCCCCGGTGACCGCATCGCGCGTCCCCGCGCCACCTGGAGGGTCACCGTCCCCGGTGACCGCATCGCGCGTCCGCGCCGCCTGGAGGGTCACCGTCCCCGGTGACCGCATCGCGCGTCCGCGCCGGCTGTAGGATCACCGATGCACAGCACTCACCAAAGCGCGTCGTTGATGTATCCCTGATATCTCCACTCACGTGAAGTGGCAACAAGCCCTTTGCGAACCGGGTTTGCCTGCGCATATGCAAGCTTCGCGGTGTAATGATCGAACGACCGCACCTGCGTGTCCCAACCGTCACGCCCCCAAACGATGCCGTGCCGACGTGGGAGGTCACCGTCCACAGTGGCCGCTTTGTCCAGGAATGCCGACAAGCCACCATCGTAGATGCTTAGTGTCGCGATGCGCTTCCAGTATGCGAGCCACATCTTCAGGTTGTATACGGGCATCCGCCCGGGCGTGCAGAAGAAATGAACATGGTCGGGCATGATCATGTAATAGCCCACACGCCATGCATCGGCGGCGATCCACGCCCTGCGCAGCAGATCATGGAGTAGATCGTTTGCCAAGAATGACCTTCTGTCCTTTGTACAGACGGTGACATAGATGACGATTGGCTGGTTCCAGCGCTCAATGGGTTTGCACTGCGCAGGGCGTGTGCGTTGCGGTAGTGTTGCCATGTGATTCTCTCTGAGCGGCGCAAGGTTGATGAATCCGGCGCGCTCAGAGAGGTGTACGGGATTCCCATGGATTTCTTGCAGGTCTCACGATGACGCGATGCGGTCACCGGGGACGGTGACCCTCCAGGCTTTCCGTCAGGCGTTCGAGATATTCGCGGACAAGATTCTCGTCGAAGCCTTTGCGCAGCAGAAACCCCTCGAGCGCGCGGAAGGCAGACGGAGACGCCGGATCGCCTTTCCGCTTGCGCAGGTACTCGCCTGCCATGGCGGCAAGTTGCGCGCGGTCCGTGCCGGTGGCCTTGACGTAGTTGTACTTCTCGAGCGTATCGAGCGCCGCGCTGATGGCGTTCTCGTCATATCCGCGGCTGCGCAGCTTGGCGAGCATCTCGCTGCGCGAGTAATCGCGGCCGGCGAGAAGTTTGAGCGCTGCATCGAGCGGCGATGGAGGTGTGCGAACTGGCATGGGGAGAAAGAGGATTGTGACAGAAGGCGCCACAATCCTCTTATGTTACCGGTTCATGGGAACGGCAGATCCGCTCAACTGCGTGGCGCAGTGCCGTTACTCCTCCTTCCTGCTCCTGCGGCCGGACGGGGCGGGCTGCTCGGCGGCAGGTTCGGCAGGCGCCGCGGCGGGCGGCACCGGTGTGGCAAGCGCGGTCCAGCCGAGTTTCTCCTTGATCGCGTTGCTGATCTTCTCGCACATGGCCGGGTCGTTCTTGAGCAGCTCCTTGACGGAGTCGCGGCCCTGGCCAAGCCGGGTCTCATCCATGCTGAACCACGCGCCCTTCTTCTGGACGATGTTCATGTTGACCGCGGCATCGAGGATGGCGCCCTCGGTCGAGATGCCCTCGTCGTACATGATGTCGAACTCGGCTTCGCGGAACGGCGGGGCGACCTTGTTCTTGACGACCTTGACGCGGACGTGGCCGCCGATGTGCGCTCCCTGCGCGTCGTTGATCGCCGCGATGCGCCGGATGTCAAGCCGGACGGACGCGTAGAATTTCAGCGCGCGTCCGCCGGTCGTCGTCTCTGGATTGCCGAACATGACGCCGATCTTCTCGCGGATCTGGTTGATGAAGATGCACGCGCAGCGCGAGCGGCCGATCGCGCCCGTCAGCTTGCGCATCGCCTGCGACATCATCCGCGCCTGCAGCCCGACGAACGAGTCGCCGATCTCGCCCTCGATCTCCGCCTTGGGCACCAGCGCGGCCACCGAGTCGATCACCACCACGTCCACGGCATTCGAGCGGACAAGCGTCTCGGCTATGTTCAGCGCGTCCTCGCCGCAGTCGGGCTGCGAAATGAGCAGGTCGTCCGTGTTCACCCCGATGCGGTGCGCATACGCAGGGTCGACGGCGTGCTCGGCATCGATGTACGCCGCCGTGCCGCCCGCGCGCTGCGCATTGGCGACAACGCTGAGCGCAAGGGTCGTCTTGCCCGACGATTCCGGGCCGTAGATCTCCGTCACGCGCGCCTTGGGAATGCCGCCGATGCCCAGCGCGATGTCAAGGGTGATCGCGCCGGTAGGGATCATGGGGATATCATGCGCGATCTCACGGCTGCCGAGCTTCATGATCGAGCCCTGACCGAACTGCTTCTCGATCTGGCCGAGCGCGGCATCAAGGGCTTTGCGTTTTCCATCATCGTTCACTGCGTTCATAGGAGGACTCCAAGGACGGATTATGTATCATCTGACATTCTACCAGAAACGGCCTCAGCCAGCAAGAGCAGCGCGGCCGCCACCGCCTGCCTGCGCACAGCGGCCCGCGCACCCTTGAAATGGTGCAGCCGGACGACAGCGCCGGCCGGCCCCGCGACGCCTGTCCAGACCGTGCCGACGGGCTTGCGCCGCGTGCCGCCGCCCGAGCCGGCGACCCCGGTGATCGCCACGCCATACTCCGCGCCGACCAGCCGGCGCACACCCGCCGCCATCGCCTTCGCCGTCTGCCCGCTCACCGCGCCGTGCGCTTCGAGCGTCCGCGCAGGCACGCGCAGGAGCGCCTGTTTGACGTCGTTTGCGTAGGCAATCACGCCACCGCGGAAGAAGGCGGAGCTGCCGGCGTACGCGGTGAGCGCTGCGCCGAGCATGCCCGCGGTGCACGATTCGGCGACGGCGACCGTGGCGTGCGCCTGCTGAAGGAGCCGGGCGGCCCGGCGTGTGAGTATCTGCACATTCATCGCTGTCGCCGGCGTGCCGGTGCCACAAGGGATACGTTAAATCGCGGCGGTTCTTGCGCGCGAAGCCGCGCGGTCACCGCGCATTGATCGTGCCGACGGCGACGCCGAGCGGCCGCTCGTCCTCGAAACCGAAGTGCCGCGGCACCCATGTGCGCTCGGGAATGATCTCGAGCGTGCCCGTGGTGTTCTGCCCGGCGAAGGCCGCGACGGGATAGGTGTAGTTCTTCCACCGCTTGTCACGGAAGGTGACGGTATCGAGGTATTGGCGGTTGATGTAGAGCGCCACGCGCAGCGGCCAGCGGCGGAGAAGGAGATTCGATGCGTACATCGGCACCTCGACCGTCTGGTTGGTGCCGATGGCGAGCTTCTGCCATGCGTAGCCGCCGGTCCAGCGGAAGGGCGTGCCGTCGCTCCATGTTTCCTCCTGGTGGAAGCCGCCCGAGGGCGCGTCGGGGACGCGCCAGCGGAACGCGCCGACCGCGACGCCGAGCTCGCGCAGGTCTTTCTCCCCCGTCACGTCGAGCGGCACCCACGTCTGCGACGCTTCGATCCGGATCGCCGCGTGCGGGCCGTCCATCCGGACAAACGGGTCGGCATAGGGAACGATGAACGTGATCAGCGCCCATTCGCCCGGCGTGCGGAGCGTGTGCGTGCGGACGAGCCGGCCGTTGAGGTGGAACGAGACCGTCACCGGATTCGCCGCCAGGTGCGGATGCGAGCTCATGATGGGGATGCCCACCTCGATGCTCTCGCGCGGCACGCAGGAGACAGCGGCCCGGCGCGTCCACCGGATGCGCGACGGGTCTCCCGGCCAGTTCTCCCACTGGTGCCAGCCGGCTTCCTGGCCGATGGCGTACATGGCGATGCGGTGCTCGCCATTGAGCGAGCGGCGGGAGTGATACAGGCAGCGCCACGTGTACGCCGCAAGAACGAGCACGATGCCGGCGCCAATGAGCGCAAGGCCGCGGCGGCCGGGCCGCCAGGGCGCTTCATCCCGCTGCTGCTCGACGGCCATCAGCCCGGCAAGAAGCGCGAATGCAAGCTGGACTTCGTCGGCAAGGGTGTGCACGCCGAAGAACAGCGCCACGAGGAAGACCGGCAGCGCCATGGTCAGTATGATCCTGAGATGCTTCTGTGGCCGCGGTAGCGCGGACCATCGGGCGCCATGCTTCAGCAGCCCGTACAGGATCGCGCCGAAGAAGAGCATGACGCAGAGCAGCGCCGGCGCGCCCAGCTCGGCTGCGTGGTGAAGATAGAAGTTGCACGCGTTGTCCGTGCGGAACAACTGCTCCCTGTTCGCCGCGCAGTAGTTGGGCAGCTCGATGACGTAGCTGCCCAGACCGATCCCGGTGAGGGGATACTCCATCCATATCCGCCGGGCGTAGCGCCAGTACTGCATGCGGCGGTTGTCTTTGAT
>JAAYZF010000443.1 GCA_012514975.1 bacterium | reverse complement strand
CTACGTCACCGCCAATGCGATCTGGTATCAGCCGCACGCACATGGCAGCGCGTTCTTCTCGACGCGTCCGCTGGCGTCCCAGTGGGGCGCGGGTGGGCAGGCGGGCGCGGCGCCGGCATCCGTCGAGACGGTCATCCGCCTCGAGCGCGACACCGGCACACGCGAGGCAAGCCTCGATGAGCGCATGGGCGTCAACGATTTGCCGCAGACCGCCCCGACGCCATTCGTGCCGCAGCAAGCCACCGCAGTTGAGGCACCACAGCCGCAGGCCGTGGTTTCGGGTGACCCGGTGGTGGCCGAGGTGCAGGAAATCCTCAAGCGGCTCAACATCTACACCGGCGGCGTCGATGGGCTGACTGGCCCGCAGACCCGCGCGGCAATCGAGACCTATCGCAAGATGGTCGGCCTCAGCGCTTCCGCCGAGATCGACGACCAGTTGCTGACGCAGCTGGGCGCGCGCTCGCGTGCGGCAGCAGGCGCGCCGCCGCTGCCAGCCGGATCGCCCGGCACCGACCTGATCGAAACCTCGTCCGCCGCGCCGCGCGCCGATACGATGGTGTTGCGCATTCAGGCCGGGCTCAAGGCGTTCGGCAATGATGACATCACGGTTGACGGGGTTGTTGGGGCGCGCACGAAATCGGCGATCCTGGAGTTCCAGTCGCTGTTCGGGCTGCCGGAAACCGGCGAGCCGGACGAGGCGCTGCTGACCAAGATGCGCGAAATCGGCCTGACGAGCTGACGCGGATGCGCGTCACCACTGATTTCTGGGTGTCCGCACTTGTCCGCCGGGTGTTTGCGGCCAACGGCTTTGCCGCTGTATCGCGCAAGGGCGCGGCGGAAGCCGGAACGGTGCTGCTGGTTCGGCGCGACCGGTTTGGCGATGCCTGGCTCTATGTGCCTGCCGCGCAGGCCGACTATGACGAGGACCGTCCTTCCGAGCGAATGTTCGCGCAGGTTCTGCATACGCAGGATGAGGACGAGATCCAGGCACGGATCACGCGCGAATTGCGGTTCGATTCCGACCTCTGGATTGTCGAGCTTGAGCTCGATGAGGCGCAGTTGCGCGAGCTTGTCAGCCTGACGACGCCCTGAATTCGTTTGCCTGGTAGCTGGTGCGCGGTTCAGCCGGCCGGTTGCGCCATGCGGCGACGACGGCGTCTGCCTGCTCGTCGGTGATGCTCTGGAACGCGTCGATGAAGCGACGGACAGCGCGCACGTCACCGGCGCGCGACGGGCGGGCGCATTGGTAGATCAGGAACGCCTGCTCCTCCGATAGATCGAGCGCGCGCAAGGCAACGATCAGCGGCGAGACATCCGCGCCACTGAATAGCGAACGCGCGGTGTCGAGGGTGATTTCAAGCGCGTCGGCAAGGGCGATCTGGAACAGGGTCGGCACGCCAGCGAGCGCGGTGGAACGCAGCTTGCGATAGCCGTCGGGGCGCTCTTCCCAGCGCAGGCGCGGTTCCGGCGCCTTGACGGGGCCGGTGGTCTCGGAGGCGGAACGCATCATCATGAGAAGCTGGTCGCGGGTGGCGTCGGCTTTGTCGGGCGTGTGATCCTGCTCGAACACGCCAAGCGAGGCGATCAGCCGGACGATGCGGGGATCGAGCCCCTTGCGGGCGGCGATGGCGCGCGCGTGGGGCGCGCCGTGACGGCCGATCAGCGCGATGAGGTCGATGCCGTTGAGCACCGGCGAACGCATCAAAAGCGGCGCGCAGATGTCGACCGACATGTCGCACAGGCGGCGCACGAGGGTCGGCGGGGCATAGGGGGAGTCGGACAGCGTGGCAGCGGCAAAGCGCAGCGTCTCGTCGCTGACCGAGCCAAGGAGCGGCACGGCGAGGTCGTCCAGCTGGGCCGTCTCGCGCCGCGTTGGCCGCGCGATCGCACTGAACGCCGTGACCGCCGAGCGCAACAGACGCTCCGGCTTGCCCGCCGCACGGTGAGAGCTGAGTTTGAGAAGGCTCGTCTGGGACACGAGGGGACGTCTGTACTGCACACACAATCGGACGCTGCCGCCGCACGCGCGAAGGCGACGGACCGCAGGTCTCTCAAACTAGCGCTAATTTGTTAGCGGCGTGTTAACTGTTTTGGCGCGGCGGAAAAGTTTTATCCCGGCCTGTCAGTATCTTACCGGCAGGCCTTGCGATGCTTGTTCAGGCAGAAGCGGAGCGTGTGCTCAATCGTTGAAAATCTTGCTCCAGTCGATTGCGGCGGTGTCGCTGCCATTGGGCTGAAGCAGGCGCTGGTGCTCGGCATTGGCTGCTTCCTGCCGCTGGCGGATCGCTTCATGCGTCTGGGCGAGTTTTGCCAGAACTTCCATGTTGCCCGAAGAGAGCATCTGGGCATAGGCAAGCTGAAGCGCGCCGGTCTTGCGCAGGGGCAGGAAATTCTCGTCGTCGAGGCTGTTGAGCGCCTGTTCGTTGACCCGCAACAGGCCGTTTACCT
>JAAYZF010000442.1 GCA_012514975.1 bacterium | reverse complement strand
TTCTCCAGCCGTTCCGGCTCACGCAGCTCGGCTGGTTCGAGCGCGAGGAGGTGGCTGCCGCACAGGTGTTCCGCCTTGCCCTTCAGTACAGCCCGAATGCCACGCTGGTGCTCTACCAGACGTGGACAACGGTGACGACGAACGCCAATCCGGACGCGAAGTTCGTCTCTGACATGCGGTACGTGACGAACTACTTCGAGTTCTTCATGGATGCCATACGGCAGGAATTCCCCGGCAGGGCAGTGTTCGCCGTTCCCTCGGGGCTGGCGCTGATGAAACTCGCCGAGGACATCGTCAGTGGCGCCGGGCCGGAAGGCATTCCCTGTATTACCAACATTTTCGACCCGATCGCGCCGGGTGGCGGATCTTCGATCCATCCGCGCGTCGACGGCTACTGGCTGAGCTGCCTGGTGCACTTCAACAGTTACTACAGCGAGCATTACATCACACATCCCGAACGCTTCCTCAACATGCCGACGAATATTCCATTCACCGTCTACTGGCAGGGATCGAATGCCGCCACTTGGACGTACTGGCCATCCGTCACGTCAAACCAGTCGGCGTATTTCCAGGATCTTGCATGGCATGTGGTGACGAACTACCCGCGCACGTTTCTCTCGAACGTGCCGCGCGTGAAAGGTGACTGGACGCCGCCGTCCGCGCCGGAGAACATCGTGTTCAGCGGCCAGACGACCAGCAGCGTGACCGTCTCCTGGAGTGCCTCGACGGACAACGTGGCCGTGCTGCGCTACACGGTCATGGTCAACCGCGACTACGCACACACGCTCAGCGGCCTGTCGACGGTGGTCATGCTGACGAATGTCGTGAATCCGCAGGCCGCGGAGGTCACCGTGCGCGCATGGGACACGAGCTACAACTTTGCCGATGCAACGAGAGCCCTGCCTGAGCCGGCAGCGGCAATTGCCGGCGCCTTTGCCGTTGCATGCGCGCGGCGCGCACGCGCGGCAGGGGCGCCGCGCAGGCGGGCTTGACGTGCCGTCCGTGAACCACTATACTCTGAATGCCATGAGCGAAACAGAACAACACACTGAAGCCGAGGCGATGTACTACCAGTTGGTTTTCGGCCTTCTGCAGGCGGGCATGATGCAGCTTGGCAAGATAATGAACCCGGTGACGAAGAAGACGGAGAAGGACCTCGAGGGTGTCCGGGCCACCATTGCCACGCTGACGATGCTGCGCGACAAGATGAAGGGGAATCTCAGCACGCAGGAAGAGGAGACGCTGGCCAGCGCCCTCTCTTCGCTCCAGCTCAATTATGTTGATGAAGTCTCGGCGGCCAAAGGCGGCAACGCAAAAGACGACGGCGTGCTTGGCGGAGGCAAGGAATAGCTGGGCGGCGGGGACCGGTTATCGGCAATCGCTAATCAGTGTTCAGTGGGTCGCGTTCAGATGATTGTCTCGCGCACACCGGCTTCGACGCAGAAGCGCTGCCTTTCATGGCGGGCGGCAGGGGAGACCATTGCGCTCGTGCCCACCATGGGCGCACTGCACGAAGGGCATGCGTCGCTCATCCGCGCGGCGCGGACCCGGGCTGACAAGGTGGTTGTCTCGATCTTCGTGAATCCCGCGCAGTTTGGGCCGGCGGAGGATTTCAAGGAATATCCCCGTACATTCGCAGCGGACAGGAAGCTGTGCACGCAGTGCGGAGCGGACATGATTTTCGCGCCCGCGCCCGACGCCCTGTACGCGCCTGACCACTCCACATGGGTCGAGGAGACGGCGCTGTCGCGCTTCCTGTGCGGCGCGCGACGGCCGGGGCATTTCCGCGGCGTCTGCACCGTTGTGCTCAAGCTGTTCGCTGTCTGCCAGCCCCATGTGGCATTGTTCGGCCAGAAGGACGCGCAGCAGTGCCTCGTCATACAGCGCATGGTCAGGGACCTCAACCTGCCGGTGAGGATTGCCGTGTGCCCCATCGTGCGCGACGAGGACGGGCTCGCGCTGAGTTCGCGCAACAGGTACCTGAGCGCCGAACAACGCAGGAGCGCGCTCGCCCTGAGCCGCTCGCTGCGTGACGCGCGGAGGGCCCATGCCTCGGGCATGCCGCTCGGGCGGATCAGACGCATGATCGAGCGCGAGATCGCCGCAGCGCCCGGGGCGAAGATCGACTATGTGTCGATTGTCGATGAAGAGACTCTCGCGGAGATCACCCACTCCCGTAAGGGGCAGTCCATCCTCATTGCGCTTGCCGTGTACTTCGGCAACGCGCGCCTGATCGACAACATCCGCCTGACGGGCAGGTAGCTGAGGCCTGTGCCATGGCGGCCGGCTTCAGCCCTGCCATGGCATGTCCGTGGCTCACGCGGCAGGCGGCTGGTGTGCCAAGGGGAGATGGCGTTCGCCCATCTGCCAGAGAAGATTGACGGGAAAGAGCCGCAGCGTGACGTGCACTGGCGCAGAGATGGTCTGGGCGATCACCGGGAGAAACCCGATGCAGCACGTGCAGCAGCCTGCCGCCACGACGAGGATTCCGCCGGCAAGGCCGAGTATCCACCTCACGCACACGTACCCGAGAAATGTCAGCGGATACGTCGCGACGAGCGACAGAACAACCCGCCAGGCGGCAAGCACGGGAATGTCCCGGAACAGCATGACCGGCACTACCGCATCCATCAGCAGCGTGCGAATGACGCTGGCGAACAGCACGACGAGCAGGGCGGCGGCGGCCAGCACGACAAGGTAGGGAAGATAGGCGCTTGAGTAGAACACAATGGCGAGGAGCACAAGCAGGCCGAGCGGCACGAACAGCACGAGCTCGATGAAGCCGGCCACAAGGCGGAAAAGGAACAGTGAGAGGGCGCGCGCGCCATGGGCTCGCCACTGCGCCCCAAGGTCAAACCGCGCGCGCAGAATGCCTTCGAGATAGATGAAGCGAAACCGGCACGAGACGTATGCGAGCACGATGACGACGGCGATGACGATGGCAATGATGACGGCGGCGATGATGATGAGTACCGCGGCGGTCTCCCAGCGGATCGCGGTGATTCTGGCGGTGAGGTCGCGCATCGACGCGCGGTCGAGCCGGTAGTTGAACGACGCGCCCGGGCTGGCGGTGTCGAGCTCGGCCAGAAAGCACACCAGGCCCAGCACGAGCCACTGGGTGAAGTTGAACGCGCGGAACAGCAGGTCGCTCATCTGGCGGAATGCGTCGCCAAACGCAGTGAAGACGGAGGGCGGCTGCCGGGCCGCTTCTCCCGCTGGCTGCTGGCATATCTCGTTCATAGGACCTCCTCGTGGCTGCGGCCGGCGCTACTGCGCGTATCCCCACTCGATTGCGCCCATATCCACTCCATAGTCGACGTCGAGCTTTCCGCGTTGTGTTTTGAACGGGTTCCACGTCCTGCTCGAGTCGAGGCGGAGGATGGCGGGGATGCCGGCGCCTTTGAGCTCGTTGGTGCCGCGGCCGGCGAGCCAGTCATCAAGGTCGAACCGGCACATGATGCTGTTGCGGTTCGAGAGCACGACGCTGCCGACGCTTCGGTTGTCGATGTATACAGAGGCCCTCACAGGCTTCTCCCGTGCATCGGGATGATCGGCCCGCAGCAGCAGGCGCATGAAGCGGTCGCGCACACGGATGGGCTTGTAGACATGCCTTGCCGTGCGTGCGAACTTGTTCCGGTTTGCGTCGTACTCATAGAAGTGGATGCCGTATTCGAGTATGCGGTCGAGCTTCGTGTACTGCCGTGCGCTGTGGAAGAAGTCATAGCCTTCGGCCGCGGCGTTCCAGAAGAGGAACAGCCATGCGGCGACGGCGACTGCTGCCGCTGCGCCGACGAGAATGGCGCGCCGCGGGGCGCTGTAGAAGGCGGCACACGCGTGCCACCATCCGGAGATGCGCGCGGCGAGAGGCAGTTGCGGCAGATCGAAGTTGAGCTGGTAGATTCTCACGAGAAGCGCGAAGAGCAGGGCGAGCCAGAGCTGCAGCTCCTGTACATAGTACACGCTGCTCGTGAAGAAGTTCGTCAAGAAGACGACAAAGATGCCGCCGAGCAGCCCGAGCGCCATCGCTTTCCAGCGCCAGTTGACCGTGCGCGCACGGATGACCCGCCAGGCCAGCACGATCATCACGCCATGAAACGCAATGAGAACGGCAAGGGCCAGCGGGCCGAGCTCGGTGAGCACATCAAGATAGAGGGAATGCGCAAATGCCGTCTTGTATGAATCCTCCGCCACCCTGACAAGACGGTAGTACTTGTCAAAGGTGCCAAGGCCGGAGCCGGCGAGAGGATGCTGCCTGATCACGCTCGTCGCCGCGCTCCAGTGGTAGAAGCGGAACGAGAGCATCGCGTTGATCGACTCGGGCGTGATGGAGACGTTCCTGAAACCCTCGGTAAGACGCTGGAACTGCGGTGACGAGGTGAACAGGGAGGCCGACCCGCGGTCGGGGAACATCAGCTCATACCCCGGGCCGAGCAGAAGGACGCCGATGACGGCAAAGACCGAGACATAGCGTACACGCTTCGATTTGACCGCGGCGGTGATCCAGAACACCAGCAGGAACAGCAGCCCGACGATGGCCAGCGAGTAGAATGCCGTGCGCGTGACGGTAAGCCACAGCGCGCCGGCGGCAAGCGTGAGGGAGAGGAAGAGGAGCGCCTTGCGCCAGAGGGACTGCGTTGCCGCGAGGAGCGCGCACGCAAGGCAGCCGAACGTGGCGAAGTAGGTCGCCGCGGAATCCGGCCCGTTGAGCGTGGCGTTGATGCGCCTGAAGTACCAGTTGATGCCCACCCATCGGAAGCTGGACTTGAACTGGAAGAGGCCGTAGATCGCCACCAGGACGCCCGCCGCGGCAACGAGCCATAGAATTCTTCTGATGTCGTCGCGCGTGCGGATGGCGGTGCACAGGAGATAGAATGCGATGCAGAACTGGAGGAACTGCCAGGCGCGCGTGAAGCACAGGTACGTGTCCAGGAGATCGAAGAATGGAATGCGCTGGAATTGCGCTGCCGCGTCGTAATAGAAGCCGGCGACGGCGATGTTGTTGAAACGCACCCACCCAAGCGGCAGCGCCGCAAGCACGAGAACGATGCCGGCGGCCATGAGTCCGTCAACAGGGGTTTGCTCAATGGCGGTTTCGTGCCGCACACCGCGTTCGCGCCGGCCCCAGATGCTGCGGAACGCCCACGCCGTGGCGATGGCGCCGAGAAGGACGGCGTTGGGGCTTACTCCCGGCCAGGGAACGCCGCGGATGATCGAGCCTTCAGTTGGAATGGCGAGCGTGTTGAACAGCGGTATCGAGAATATGAACAGGTAGACGCCCCATGACAGCCGCAGCCAGCACAGCACGATGATAAACAGGCTGACGCCCAGCACGGCCGCGCGGGGGAAGAACTCGGGCACCCAGAGGAAGCTGAGTTGGTACGTTGCCGTCAGCGGAAGCACTGCGAGCGAGAGGAGGACCTTTCGCGCGGTGCGCCAGGACGAGTGCGCGTCAAACCTCTTTACCGCAGTCTGGTGGGCGTGTTGCATGGCGGCTCACTCCGTGCGCCGTGCGCTGCAGGCAGCATCGACGAATGAAACAATCCCCGGCGCAAGCACGCGCCAGTCCAGGTGTTCCCTCACCCACGCCCTGCCGCGCGCGGCGAGGTGGCGCCGCTGCTCTTCGTCGGCGAGCAGGCAGGCGGCAGCGTCGGCGGCTGCGTGCGCGTCGGCGACGACGACCGCTGCCTGCGCGTCGCGCAGGAGCGCGGGGTAGTCTCCCACGGCCGTCAGCACCACGGGGCGGCCGACGGCGAGGTAGTCGCCGATCTTGTGCGGGAAGCGCGCGCGGTTCGCCAGCGTGTCGGCCATTGGCAGCACAAACACGTCGGCGGCGGAGAGGAAAAGAGGAAGCTGCTCGTCGGAGCAGCGGCCGGTGACGATGGCGAGGTGTGCGAGGCCGCGGCTCGCGAGCATGGCGCGCTGGGCGGGCGCAAGCGTGCCGACAAGGAGGAGGCGGGCCGCGTTGTTCCTTGCGGCGCAGTGGCCGAGGACGTCGACGAGCGCGGGAAACGCGGCGCCATCCTGCAATGTGCCGATGAGCATGTACCGGTCGTCGATGCCGAGGGCGCGGCGCGCCTCGGCGCGCTCCCAGGGACGCATGTGCCCGGTGTCGACACCCTCGCGCAGGAGCGTCACCCGTGCCGGGTCGATCCCCAGATTCACCGCGCGGTCGCGCAGGACGGTGCTGATGACGCTGACACGGTGCGCCTTGCGGCGTATGGCCGTTTCGCGGCGCTCGTCCCAGCAGTGAAGGAGGCGGACGCCGCGGAACCGGTTGGCGGCGCCGGCGTACCAGTCGCACCAGTCGGAGAGCAGCACCTGCGAGGGCCGCAGGCCGAGGGCAACGGGCCAGCTCACGTTGGGGTGGTACTCGAATGCGTACACCGCGTCGTAGCCGCCGAAGCGCAGCTCGCGCCAGCGCCAGAACAGATCAAGCCAGTTCGAGCCGTACCCGGGCATGTGCCGGATGCCCCACGCGGGCCCGTCGACGATGCGGATGCCATGCGTACGGCGCTCACTGCGGCGCCATTGACTGGACGGGGACACGGTGCAGAGCGTGACGTCGTGGCCGCCGCGCGCCGCCAGCATGCTGCCGAACCACAGCGCCCGGTGATAGGTGCCGCGGCCGGCGACATTGGCGTTGAGCATCAGGATGCGCATGGCGTGTCAGGGCTTGGCGTTCGCGCGGACAGCCGCCATCCCGCCGCGCGGTTCCGCCAGCATGTAGAGTTTTATCGCGCCGGGAATCATCCAGATGACCGGGCTGATCACCATGTCGGTGAACGTCTGTGTGATCGCCGCCGTGAGCAGGTGGAACACGAAGCAACTGAGCAGCCCCGCCATCTCGTAGTATTCAGGCGAGTAGTGGTGCCGCCGCAGGTACCGCACCCCGTCCGCAAAGATGGAACAGAGGAACCAGAGCAGCGCCGAGAGGCCGATAAGGCCCGTGTACCGGCCGATCTTCAGGTATTCGTTGTGCGGCGCGTTTTCCTGGTAATACCCCATCTTGTAGACATAGAAAATCGTCGGTTCGCCGAACGGGACGCCGATGAACGGATGCCTGGCGATGTCATCCACCATCTGCCGCCAGGCCATGAGGCGCCAGTAGGCAGTGCCCTCCTGCGTGTCAAGCAACACCTTGAACCGCTCGGCCATGCTCATCTCATAGCGCTCGATGTAGACACCTCTGGCGAATATGAAGAGGAACAGCGAAACGAACACGACGGACGATATGATCGCGACCCTGCGCTGCACGTCGGAGAACCAGACGACGGAAACCATGGCGCCCGTGATGCCGATCCAGACGCCGCGCGACGCGCTGAACACCGCCGCGATGACGCACCATCCGGCGCCGAGCACCGCCGTGACATGGTGCGAGCGCAGGTAATGCATGTTGGCGACAATGTAGATGAACGGCATGGCAAGCAGAGCCCCTTCCGTGCCGCTGAGAACGGAGGTGTAGCGCACGTCGGATTGGGCCCAGTTGCTCAGCGGGTTCATGTGGATGAGTTCGAGCACTTCCAGGGCGCCCATGGCGATCACGCCAAAGAAGAAGAAGCGGAGCAGCGGCGCCAGTTCCCGCGGATCGCGGTACAGCAGGGGCACCGCGATGAACATGCCCATCGAGAAGAAGGTGCGGAACTGGTTGAAGGCGGCTTCGCCGTAGAACACCGTCCCGCGGAACAGGGAAATGATGCCGCAGGCAACCAGGACGAGGAAACTGGTCGTGAATGGCGCGGCGAGCGCGCGGCGCCGGGTCCAGACCGCTCCGACATAGATCAGCAGCAGCGTGATCTCGTAGAACTTGACGTTGATCGTGCCGAGGATGACGTAGTTGCCCAGGCAGAACACCTTTGAAGGCTCGAGAACGCTGAAGAGCAGGAAGTACATCAGCAGCTTCGGCCGCGTGAGGGCAATGCCCAGGCCGACCACCGCAAGCAGCTCGACAAGGTATCTCATGAGAATCGACTCCAGAAACGACGAATCCATGTCAGCCCGCGCTCCCGTCGGCGCGGGTGCGCAGCGCCGCGGCGTCCTCCGCCGACGAAAGCTGGCGGCGCACCACCGCCGGCTGCCCGGCGGCGAAGCAGTCTGGCGGTATGGATTTCGTTACCACGCTGCCGGCGCCAATGATGCTGTTGCGGCCGATGGTGACGCCCTTGAGGATGATGACGTTCATGCCGATCCACACGTTGTCGCCGATGATGACGGGTGCGCAGCCGACGGCGTCAGGGCTGGTGTTGTACCGGCGGTTCTCCGGCGCGACCGCGTGGAAGTCGCAATCCGTGATGGCTGCATTTGCGCCGATCAGGCAGCCGGCGCCGATGCTTACGCTCCTTGCCGCGCAGACAGCCGCGCCGCTCAGTCCCGTGTCGTCGCCGATGCGGATGGCGCTGCCCGCGCGGAGGGTGCGGAGGATGACCGGGTGGTTTACGCCCAGGGGATTGCCGGCGCAGGTGGAGCAGAGCACGACGCGGTGGCCGAGGGCGATCGAGCTGCCTGCATGGCGCTCGACGATGGGCAGCCCGAAGAAGACGAGGCCGCGGCCTGTATCGACCCCCCTGGCACGCAGCGCCAGCCGCGTACACGCTGAGAATATCTGTCTGCCTGCGCCCATGTGGTTCACGGTTTTGGTGACAGCCCGAGGCTCAGAGTCGCGTTCGTCCACGTCCGCCACTCAGGCGGGCTGGCCTCCAGGCTGGGATACAACGATCTATGCGTGGCCATCCAGCCAAGCGCCACGCGCAGCGCGCGATCAAGCTCGTTGGTCTTGCGCGCCACGGTCAGGTTCTCGACATACCGCGCAATGGCGCGCACGTCGGAGGTGCCGTGGCTGTAGAAATACTGCCGGGCCGTTTCCGCGTAGTCGTTGGCTCTGCCGTTGGCCCCGTAGAGATCGAGCAGGCGGTTGTAGCTGTAGGCGGCCGGCTGGGCGGCGAGCTGGATGTCGCGCTTGAGCATGTCCGCCGCCTCGGGCACCTTGCCGCGCTCGGCCATCAGGTTCGCCAGATAGCGCAGCGTGCGCGACTGCCACAGGTCGTTGGTGTGCGTCTGGAGGAGTGAGAGGAGGGTGCCGTACTGGAGTTGCGCCTCCACTTTCTTGCCGAGCGCGGCGTACGCCATGGCCATGTTGAACAGGGCATCGTACATTGGCTGGTCGAACAGGCGCATGTGGCAGTCATTTGCCACGCGGTTCTCACTGATCGAGTCCTCATACCTGGGCGGTGCGAAGTCGTAGTAGTAGCACGCGCCGAGCTCGCGGTGGAGGAACGGGTCGTCGGAGAAAAGGGCGAGGCCGCGCTGGTAGGCGTCGGCAGCCTCGCGCGCCCGCCCGAACCTGCGATACACCTGTCCTAGGTTGAGGAACATCTGCGGGTTGCGGTTTGCCGGGCTTGCGTCGAGGACCGTCTCGAGCAGATGGGCCTGCGTTACCCAGTAATTGGTGCTGCCGCGGGCAAGGGCGCGGTCCCCGTAAAACGTAAGCATGGGAAGGGGCAGGCGCATGTACTCGCGCTGAAGCGCGGCGGCATAGCCTGGCGGCGGGGCGGTCTGCCAGCGGAGCCTCGGATCGTAGATGACGATCCACACGCGGGGGAACTCGGCGATGAGCGACTCGAAGGTGCGGGCGAGCAACTCGCGCTGGACGTACTGGGGAATGAACTGGCCTTCCTGGCCGACGCGGTAGAGGGCGTAGTCGCCGTTCGGCTGCATGAAGATGAACGCGTCGCCGGCGCGGACGAGGCGCGGGATCAGGACATCCATGTCGCCGTAGTCGGCGCGGTGGGCGTCGGTGTTGGCGTACAGGAAGGGCAGCGGCGCGAGCCAGGCTTGCGCGCGGGCCAGCCAGTTCGTGGCATCGCCGGCCAGGGCCGTCGCGCACAGCAGGCACGCGGCCGCGATCGCCGCGTGCCGTACGCGGCCTCTTGCCGTTTCGTCAGTTTTCGGGAAGCACATACGGTCTGGCACTCACATGGTGAAGCTCAATGAAACGCCAGTCGGCTGCCAGCGAACGCCGCTGCGCCGCATCGAGCGGCAGCGTATTGATCCGGTCGAGCAGCGCGCCCGCGGCGTCCGCATCGGCGCGTGTGCAGATGAGATACCCGTAGTCGAGATACGTTTCCAGATACGACGGGTCTTGCGCAATGCCGGCCGCGAGCACGTTTGTGGCGGCGTCGTAGTCGTCGAAATGGGCGAGGATGTTGCCGCGGTAGTTCTGATAGCGCGCGGGCGGCGTGAATTCCGCCGCGCGGTCGTCCGCCCAGGCGAGCAGGGCATTGAGCGTCGGCGGCACATTGTCCCGGTAGAATGACACAAGCACACGGTAGCGCCAGTCATACTGCAGGTCGTCAACCACGTTCGTCGCCCTGACGTGCAGAAACAGGTTCGACACGGTCTGGCGCACCGTGCGGTATCGTGTCAGGCGGTAATGCATCATGCCGTTGCCGAGGTACGTGCCCGGATAGGACGGCTGACGCTTCATGCCCTCGGCGAAGGTGTCGGCGGCCTTGTCGTATTCGAGCTTGCAGCGCTGGAGATACGCTGCCTGTTCGAGATACCAGCCTGCGCGCGAGGGGTCCGCATCGGCGCGCGCCCGGAGCGCGGGAAGCACCGTGTCGCGCAGATCCACGCTCATGCGGCTCTGGAGGTGGCGCAGAATGCGCTCATACCGCTTGTCGCGGGCCAGGTTGAAGCGGTCGTCCTGGCTGAGCCCGGCGACGTTGTCCTGGATGCGCGTCCAGTACTCGTATGCGGCGACGGCGTCGTTCATGGTGACATGATGCTGCGCGACTTCGAGCAGCCAGGCGACGCGCTCGAGGACGGAGGTGGCAGAGGAGGCCAGGAGGTCCCACTGCTCGATGGCCTTGCGCGTGTTCCCGCTGGCGCTGTACAGCGCGGCCAGCCGCTCCCGCGCGCCGCGCCGGCGCGCGGCGCCGAATCGTGGCGAAAGAGTGCGCTGCTCGGCGGCGAAGGCGCGCGTGTAGTCCCCGGTGGTGGCAAGGAAACGCGCCTGCAGCGCGTTGCCCTGCATCTCCCACGTCAGGAGCTGCTCGCGCCACCATTGACGCAGGTACTCGCCATATTCCGTCTCGTTCGTCTCTATGTCCTGAGGGATGCGGAAGCCGTCGCGCAGATATGCCAGCAGCATGCCCGTCTCGTCGAGCGCCCCGGCCATGTTGCCTTGTTGGTCAAGGACGCTGATGACGCCGAGCCACGCGTCGACGTACGGCTGGCCATAGCGTTTGAGGAATTCGCGCCGCGCGCGCTGGTTCAACGACTGCACGCGCGCAAGCTCCCGCGGCTCCGTCCACTGCAGAATGCGCGCCCGGAGTCGTATCATGTACGGGTCGTCCGCATCGAGTTCCTCGCCGCGCGTCACGACGGAAACGGCGAAGGCCACATTGGACATGCTGAGCGCCTCCTCGGCGTACAGGCGGTACAGGTACAGCACGCGCTCGCGGTCCAGTGGCGCACCCCAGGCGGCCCGTACATACGAGTCGAACGCGTCGTACGTCGAGAATGAACGGTCGCCCATCTCATCCCACGCATACAGCACAAGGTTTGCCGCCCGGCGTCGGTAGGCCGCCAGGCCGGGTAATCCCTTCGCAAGGTGGATATCGGCGCCCGCCGTGCGCTCGAGCAGTGTCCTCCGCAGCAGCGTGTTCGTGACCGTGCGGTACCAGGCCAGCAGCTCGAAGGCAATACGCCTGTTGGACGGCGCTGCACGCGCCGCCTTGCGCAGGATGTCAAGCGTGTCGAGTCCGCTCCACGCCGCGGCGCGCGCGACGCACGCGGCAGGTACCGCAAAGGGAAGACGTACTTCGACGATGTCCGTGGCCGCGGCAGGTTGCTGCCCGAGGAAGCCGCATGCCCACAGCGAGCCTGTCTGCGGCGGCGTGAGCCATGCGGCGCGTCCGCGCCACTCGTCCGCGGTGCGCCCGGCCACGGTCTTGACAGGCCCTCGGGCGACAAAGGGCTCGACATAGACGCCCAGCAGCGCGTCGCGCGACGGGTCGCCGCTCTTCACCAGCAGCAGCGTGTCGTCAGGATGAACAGCCGACTCGAGAAACAGAACCGTCGAGCGCAGATCGTCCTCGGCGCGCTGGCAGCGCCAGATGGAGAGGCCGCGATACTGCGCCGCAACCCATGCCGTGCCCGCCGCGGCCAGCAACGCCGTCAGCACTGCGGCGCCGGCAATGCGGGGCGCGCGCGAGGCCGCTGCCCGGCAGCGGGCCACGGCGTGCGTCACCGCGCCGAAGCCGCCTGCCGCGAGGAGAAGAGCGGCGGGTGCAGCCATGACGGCTACGGTCTCCGCATCGCCAGCCCTTGCCAGCAGCACCGCGAGCATCTGGCAGAGCCACAGGCGCTCGTCGCCGCGCCGCAGGGCGAACGCGGCGGCAATGCCGATCAGCGCCAGCACAGCCATGCATGCCGTCAGCACCGGCGACCAGGCGTACACATTCCCAAGCTCCGCGGGCGGCGCCGCGATGGCCACGCACCGGAATGCCTGCCAGATCAAGGCGGGCGCCGCGATGGCGTTCCGCGCCATGAGAGCCCAGCACCCTTGATCAAGCTGCGTCAGCACGCCCAGGAGCGCACACGCCGCCGGGAAGCCGAACAGAAGAATCAGCGCGCCGCTGCCAAGCGAGCTTCGCACCGCACGACGCGGCCCCGCTCCCGGGAAAAGCATGCCGGCAATGACGCAGACGCCCTGGGCCGCCATCACGGGAAAGACGCGCGGCTCGATCGCGCCCGCCACGGCGCATACGGCCGCATGGACGAACAGCCGCGGCCATCCCGGCCTGTCCCAGAATCCGGCAAATCCGAGGAAGACAGCCAGCACGCAACACAGGCCGATGCCGGCCGCCGTCGCCTGCTGCGACAGGGCAATCCACGGAACCGAACACACGGCAAGGCCGGCGGCCCAATAGACGGTGGCCCGGAACGCGCTGCGCCGGGCGATCAGGACGAGAAGGAGCACCGCGCATACGCCGGCGGCCAGCGCGCACACACGCGGCAAGAGCGGCGCGGGCTTCACCATGCCCGCAAGGCGCGTGGCGAGAACGCCAGCCGGTGCGATGCGCGGCAATTGCTCGAACACGCCGGCGCCCGCGGCAGGCGCCGCCGCGGCGGCCGCCGCGGCCTCCGCGCGCGTCACGCCGGCTGCGGTCAGCCCGTGCCAGCGGAGGGCGAGCGCGGCGAGCGCGGCTGCCAGAAGAAGCACCGCCATCCGTGCTTGGCCGCCGCCGGGGCCGCGGCCGTTTTCGCTGACCATTGCCACAGTCATGAGAGATCGGCGTGTGCGCTCCGCTCCCGCCACACCTGCAGCCCCTCGCGTGCAACGGTTGCGGTGGTCGTAACCATGCCGGCGATGGCAAGCACATGGAATGGCGCGGCGTACACGGCGTAGCGCTGTTGAAACAGGTACAGTGATGAAAGGATGACCACGGAGCAGCAACCGATCAGCCGGTCGCGCGTCAACAGCCCGAGGTGGAAGGCGACGCTTGTCAGAATCAGCCACGCCCACGGCACAAGCGCCAGCACGATCTGGTGCGGCGGCTGTCCGGACGCATACGAGAGGAAACGCCCGAACTCCCATGTGTCAACAAACACCGTGATGTGCGGGTAGAGCTTGTAGAGCACCGGAAGGAACAGGATCACCGCGCCCGAGTAGGCGAGAAGGAACCTGCTGCAACTGCGCGGCAGCACCGGCAGGAACACATCCTCCGGCCGCGATGAAGAGCCCTGCCAGTCCCCGCTCATGATCCAGTCGCGCACCGCCTCGCGCTCGGCCTCGAACGCGGGAATGCACAGCAGCAGAAGCAGCACAAGCCCCGCGCTCAACGCAATGCTCAGCACCGCCATGAAGACCAGGCTCTTGACGGAGAACGACAGGAAACGCGAGCCGGTGGCGAACGTGACAAGCGTCATGACGGCCGCGCAGACAGCGACCAGCGTGGCGGCCCGGTAGCCCGACCGGTCGCCGTATCGTGTGGCGCTGCGCTGCATGCTCGACAGCGCATCCCGGCGCGCGTCCGCATAGTCGGCGTCCTCCGGCTCGGGCATCCACCGGCAGCACAGGTGCCAGCAGCACCACACGGCGAGAAGCGCAAGGAACCATGTCTGCAGCAGGATCACCTCGGCGAACACGCCCGTGCAGAACAGCAGCAGCGTGGCAGCCATCCAGATCACCCACCGCGGCGGCGTATCGCGCCGGACGGCAACGAGGAACTGCTCGAAGCTGAACAGGACCACGCACACGGTCAGCGCGTGCCTGCTCCAGACGTCGGGCGGCGTCGCCGCCAGCATGAACGCCGCCAGCACGCCGGCCGAGGGGCTGATGCAGCGCCGGCCCGTGCGGTAGATACAGATGACGGCCAGCACGGCGGCAAACCCGTCCCATACGCGCAGTTGCGCCAGATGATCGATCGCGTTGGCCTTCATGACCGAGTAGACGAAGAGCTGGCTGAGATAGCTGAGCTGGTGGTCGCCCGCCGAGCACATCACGTTCACGGCGTTTGCGCCGCGTATGTCGGGCGCCGCGATGCCGGTGCGCAGCAGGTCGTCGACGGCCACGCCGCTTGTGCGCGTGTGCAGGACCAGGGTCAACAACAAGGCTCCGGCCAGCGCTGCCAGGGACGCCATTGTGCCAAATCGTTGGATGGTCATTGGTGTCGCCGCTTGAATTCAATGCGGGAGACCGCCAGGTTGCGGTCCCAGCCGTGTTCCTTGTCGCCGACGTCATTGGTGAACTGCACGAGCACCTCGAGCGGAGCACGCCGCACCTCCACCGGCACCGTGTACGGCTGGAACGACCGGTCGGGCGCAATGACCCGCAGCCGCGTCAGCGCCCTGCCGAACCACACGCGCACCTTGCATGCCGGGTCGAATGCCGCGCCTGTGGCAGCCGGCGCCGTGCCCGCGTCGCGCGCCCAGATCACCGCGTCATACATCCCGGTGGGGAGCCACACCATGCCGCGGACCGTCTGATTGTACAGCAGCGTCACGCCGTTCACCCCCTCCTCGATCCCCTTCCCCGGTGTGATCGAGTACAGCCATCCCTCCGCCGGCATCTGCAGGACAGTGTTGCTCGGCACGTCCATCCCGGCGAAGAGGCCGAGGAAGAACGTCGCGTTCGCATGCCCGGGCACGGTGTCCACCACATCGGCGAAGTAGTTGCACGCCTCGTTGGTCTGGCCCAGGGCGCACAGCAACCTCCCGGTGAGATAGTACAACGCCGGGTCGTTGGTTCCACCGCGGAGCATGGCGGCCACGCGGTCCGCGCTGCTGGTGATCGCAAGGCTGGCGAAGCGGTAGCCGGGCGGACGCGCGTCAAGCGCGGCAAGCGCGCCACGCAGGTCGCCCTTGTTCAGCAAGACATCAAGCAGCGCTTCCTCGACCGGCGCGGTGGGGAAACGGCGCGCACGGGTAAGGCGCTCCTGCGCCTTGGTCCACTCCCCGCGCCCGGCAGCGTACCCGGCCTCGTAGACGAGCTTCGCCTCCTGCGCGTTGAGCGAGAACACGCGCATCAGGCGCTGACGGTTGTCCGCGAGCGCGGGAGGCAGCGACGCGGCGTTCGCCGGCAACCGCACATACAGGTACGCGCGGAGCGCGCGGATGCCGCCGACCATCGTGGCGCAGGCGCAGAAGATGAGGAACGACAGGAGAACGAGGCGGATGCGGCGCCGTGCGGGTGGAGGCTCGTGGAAGGCGCCGCGCAGCAGCAGGAAGTACACGATGAGGCAATCGAGCGCCTTGGTGCCGCGCAGCACCGGGTTGAGCGCCGGCTTCTGCTGCAGCACCGCGCGCAGCACTTCGAGGAGCATGGATGACACGGCAAGGCCGCCGACCACCACCACGACGTACGCGTCCGCGCGCGTGAACCGCGTCCACCAGTGATGGCGTCCGCCGTCGACGTCGCCCATGGCGCGCGGCGTCACCCAGAGGAGTACGCCCGCCATAAGGAACAGGAACGAGACACCGCGGTACAGGCTCGTGAGCTGCGGCTCGTCATCGAGCAGCGTCACGCTGTTCACCGCGGGATCAAGCAGGTAGAGCAGGTATGCGCATGAACCTGCCAGAAGAGCCCGCGTGGCGAACCGCTTGTGGAACGACCGGGGCAGCGCGATGAACACGAACAGCACAGTCGCGCCAAGCACGGCGATGCGCACATATTCCATCAACTGGAGATGCCAGGTGAAGAGCAGTGACACGGCCAGCAGCGCCACACTCAACCATGCAAGGGCATTGTCACTCCGCCGTCGTGTCATCGTCGCTCCTGGGCTTTCCCGCGCGAGGGCGTCCTACAACTCCGCCGGTTTCTTTTCCGCGGAGCGCTTGGGCCTCCGCTCGTCGCTCCCGCGCCGCTTCGTCCCGTCCTTCTTGCGGTATGAATACCCGTACGCGTACCGGTAGTAGCTGTAGTAATAGTAGTCGTAATAGCTGGCGCGATAGATGTTCACATTGTTGAGAATGACGCCCAGGACGACCCCGTTGACGTTCTTGATCGTCTCGATGCCGCGCTTGACGATGTCCCTGTGCGCGCGCCCGCCGTGCACCGCGATGACGACCCCGGTGACCAGCCGCGAGAGGATCGCCGCATCCGTCACGGCAATGATCGGCGGCGAGTCGATGATGACGCGGTCATACTGCTGCGCAAGCGTGTTGAGCAGCTCGGAAAGCCGCTGGCTGTTCAGCAGCTCCACTGGATTCGGCGGGATCGGCCCCGCGGCGATCACGTTGAGCGACTCGATGGGCGTGCGCTGGATGATGTCCGCAAGGCCGGCGTTGCCCACGAGATAGTTGCTCAACCCCTTCGTCTGGTCGTCCAGCGACAGAATCTTGTGCAGCCGCGGCCGCCGCATGTCCGCGTCGATCAGGACCGTCCGGTCGCCCGCGCGGGCCATCACTTCCGACACGTTCAGCGCCGTCGTCGTCTTGCCCTCGCCCGGGCCGGAGCTCGTGAACAGCAGGCTCTTCACCGCCCTGTCCGACGAAAACAGAATGTTCGTCCTGATCGCACGGTACGATTCGGCGATCGAGCCCTTGGGCTGCGACTCGACGATGCCCTCGATCGCCGTGTCGCCCCGCCCGGCGCTCGGGATCAGCCCGAGATACGGCACGCGCAGGAACGCCTCGACATCCGTCGGCGACTTGATCGTGTCGTCAAGGTATTCCATGAAGAATGACAGGCCCACGCCGAACACCAGGCCGAACAGCAGGCCGAAAAACAGGTTCAGCACCGTCCTCGGCCGCGTAGGCACCTGCGGCAGTTCAGCCTTGTCGACGACGCTGATGTTGCGCGGCTGGAAATCCTTCACGAGGGAATACTCGGACGACTTGGTCAGCAGGTCCTCGTACAGCGTGCGCGCCGTCAGGAGCTGTTGCTCGAGCATGCGGAACTGAACGCCCACCTTCTCCATCTCGTTGATGCCGGTCTTGGCCGCGTTGATCTCCTCCTCGATGTCGCCGATCTGCTGTTCGAGCTTGAACGCATCGACCTTGCTCAGGTTCGTGCTGACGAGCTGCGTCTGCTTGAGGCCGGCAAGGCTCCTCTGCATCTCGATGAGCGCGTCGCGTTTGATCGCGATCTCCTTCTGGTACTCCTCCACGTTCCTGTCGCGCTTGAACATCTGCAGCGCCGTCTCGGCGTTCGTCACCGCCTTCTGCTGGTTCAGCACCTGGTCCTTCAGCCACGTGAGATACCCCATCGCAACCGTCATGCGCCGGTTGATGGACTCCTTGATGTACATCTCGGCGAGCGTGTTGGCGTAGTTCATCGCCCGCTCGGGTGATTCGTCCTCGACGCTGATCTGGACGAGCTGGCTGCGCGGCTCGGGCCGCACGGCGATTTTCCTCAGGAACGCCGAGATGCGCTGCTCGGGTGCATTGACGCCCTGGGGCTCGAACGGCATGCCCATGGCCGCCAGCCGGTCGAGCGTCGCCTTGATCAGGCTGCGGCTCTTCAGCAGTTTGTACTGCGTCTGATAGAAGTCCAGATCGCGGTTGTCTCCATAAAACATGCTCTCCATCGGGGAGAAGACGCGCGTGTTCTCACGCTCGATCTGAATCAGCGTCTTCGCCTCGTACACCGGCGTCGTGTACCACGAGTACAGGAATGCCAGCGACGTGCTTACCACGCCGATTATGACGATGAGGGGCGCATACTTCAGGATGATCCGCGCATAGGTGCGCACATCGCGGTGAATAACCTGCGCCTGGGTTTCGAATTCAGAACGTATTTCGTTTTGCATGGCTGCGTCTTCTCCGGTGCTGATCCTCAGCAGTTAATGAGCCTGGCGGGCCCCGTGCTGACAAGGTCCTGCAGATAATCGCTGCCGTACAGCCGCGCGATCCTCTCGCACGCGCCGCGGTATGTCTCGTAGCCGCGCGGGCCGTGCGCGTCAGACGCGACGGCATCCGCCCAGCGTTGTTCAAGCAGGCGCTGCGCCGTGCGCCGCACGGGCGTTCCGTGCTCGCCGGCGATGCTCCCTGCATCGAGTTGCGCCAGTGCGCCGCGCTGGCGCAGCTCGCCCACCAGCGCCGGGTCCTGCACCACAAGCGAGTGACGCTCCGGGTGTGCCAGCACCGGCGTTACACCGGCGAGCTGGAGCGCAAACATCCCCTCGATCACTGCCCCGCGGTTCAGCCCCTCGGGCAGCTCGATCAGCACCCACGGCTTGCGCCCGCGTCCGCACAACCGCTGATCGGCGGTCACTGCGCGCACTGCCGTTTCCGTGAACGTCACTTCGCGCCCGGCGGAGAGGACGATGGCAATGCCTTCCGCCGCCGCCGCATTCGCAAGCGCGGCGAACTGGGCCGCGACCCGTTCCGCCGTCGCGTCAAACGCCGCCGCGTAGTGGGGCGTGGCGACGATGTGCGTCACACCGGCGGCCTCCGCGGCGCGCAGCATGGCCAGCGCCGCATCGAGCGTCTCCGGCCCGTCGTCCACGGCCGGCACGACATGCGTGTGCATGTCAATCCACGGGTGCGGCGGGACGAACGGTCCCGGTGCCTTCCGCCGCAATCGCTGCCACCATGCCATGGTGTCCGTCCGGCCTGTGAATTAGCGCTTCCTGATGGGCGGCAGTCCGCATGCATAGCGCAGTACCGCCTTCTGCGCATGCCGCCTGTTCTCCGCCTGGTCAAACACGACGGATTGCGGGCTTTCCACCACGTCGTCGGTGATTTCCTCCCCGCGGTGCGCGGGCAGGCAATGCAGCACAAGAGCTTCGGGCGCGGCGGCAAGCCGCTTGGCGTTCACCTGGTACGGCGCGAATATCTTCCTGCGCGCCGCCGCTTCGCTCTCCTGCCCCATGCTCGCCCAGACGTCCGTGTAGATGGCGTCGGCGCCCTTGACGTCCGCGGGATTGGTGCTGATGGCAATGGCTGCGCGACGCGGCTTCGCCAGCGTCTGCGCACTGCGCACGACCGCCGCCTCAGGCTCGTAGCCCCTCGGGCAGATCACAGTCATGTGCATCCCCGTCAGCGCGGCCGCGTAGAGCAGGCTGTGACACACGTTGTTGCCGTCGCCCATGTAGACGAGGTGAAGGCCGGCGAGCTTCTTCCGGTGTTCGAGTATGGTAAGGAGGTCGGCGAGCGCCTGGCACGGGTGCTCCGTGTCGCTTAGCGCGTTGATGACGGGGATGGTGGCATGCGCGGCAAATTCCTCGAGCGTCTCCTGCGCGAACACGCGCAGCGCGGCAATCGACACGTTGCGCGACAGGTACCGCGCCACGTCCTTCGTCGCCTCGCGCTTGCCCATCTGGATTTCGTCCGGCCGCAGCACGACGCAGCCGCCGCCCATCTCGTGGATCGCGACCTCGAAGCTGACGCGCGTGCGGAGGCTTGGCTTCTCGAAGATCAGCGCGAGAAACCGGCCGGCGAATTCCTCCGTCAGCGGGTGCTTCTTCCGCCAGAGGCTCTCGGCCAGCAACGCGTTAACAGCGTCTGCACTGAAATCAGCGAATGACAACACATCCCGTCGTTTCATTGCCTCGTGCCTGTCACTATTATCGCGCGCGGCTGCTCGTACAAGGTGCGTTCCACTCCACAATTGGCGCGCCGCACGCCGCTCTAGTACCAATAAGGAATATCATTATACCGTTTCGACCTGCCTTTTGCAACTTCGCGGCGGCCGGGCACCCGGTCCCTGCCACCTGCCGCGCGCACGATGGTGCAGCGCCCTGTCGCCGGAATCCAGCGGCACGCCCCCGTTGCCTTTGCCTGGCGTTTCTGCTATAGTACCCACGCTATCAGAACAAGGAGCTTCAATGAGCGAACAGAAATGCGGCAAAGACCACGCGGGGCACCTCTGCGTCCTCGCCAGCAACAAGGAATTCGAGCGCATCAAAACACTGGCCGGAACCCCGAAGTTCATCTGTTTCAACTGCGGCCGCGTGGCGGACTCGAAGCGGAACCTCTGCAATCCGATGCCTCTTCAAAAGGCTGAATCGAACGGCTGATCCAGCCTTTTTGAGGCGCGCTGCGCGCGGAACGGCAACGGCGGGCGCTGGGCGAACGACAACGGCGGGCTCTGGGCGAACGGCATGCTTCCGTCGCCTTCCGTCAGGCCGCACCGCGGTTTCCGTACACAGTACAGAACGGTGATCAGCGTTTCCTGGCAACGGCGACAAGGCGGCCTGTACCGTCGTAGGGCGCGCCGTCGAAACTGTTGCACATGCGGATGTCGGTGAAACCTGCCTCCACCAGCCGGTCGCGCAGCTCCTGCGCGGAATAGAGCGTGTGATGGAACTTGAAGCGGCGGACAGTCTCGCCTTTGATCAGGATCCACTCGTTCCTGATGCGCGTCCAGTCGTCGAAAACCTCGTGGCGCTGGACGAGCAGGGCACCATCCGGATACTCCGTTGATGTTGTCGCCTGCATGACCTTGGCCAGCCATTCCTTGCCCACCATGTCCATCACCACTACGCCGCCGGACCTCAGGCTTTCGTGGAGATGCCGCAGCACTGTGCGGTCGTCATCCTTGTTGTCGAAGTAGCCGAAAGACGTGAACAGATTCATCGCGAGGTCAAACGCGCCGGGCCGGACGAAATCGCGCATGTCGCTGTGCACGAACTCCATTTTGACGCCGGCTTTGCGCGCACGCTGCCTCGCCTTGCCGAGCAGGAAGGCCGTGCGGTCGACCGCTGTCACGCGGAACCCGCGCTGCGCCAGCGCGACCGAGTGCCGGCCAGGCCCGCAGCACAAGTCGAGCACGGAGCCCGAGTGCACGCCGGCAAGGGATAGCAGCTTCTCGACCTGCTCGCCCGCGGCGTCGAAGCGTTTTTCATCGAACATGTAAGGATAGAGTTCGATCCAGAAGGCCTCATCATCAAACCATTCTTCAATCCGTTGCGATGCACGGGATTGAGATCGCCGGCTTTGCCTGGCGGTGCGGTTGTCTTTCTGCGTTGTCCGTCCCATGCAGGCTCCCTCTGCAGTCATTCCACCATTCCACCATTCCATCATTCCATCATTCCCTCAAATGTCAAATGTCAAATGCCCAATGATCAATGACCATTGATCCGTCCTAGCCCTTCATCCCCGTGAGCGTCACGCCCTGGATGAAGTACTTCTGCGCAAAGAAGAACAGGACGATGACCGGCAGCGTCATCAGGAACGAGCTTGCCATCATCATGCCGAGATTGCCGCCGGCCTGGACATTGAGCGAGAACAGGCCGAGCGACAGGGGATAGAGCCGGAAGTCGTTGAGCATGATCAGCGGGCCCATGAAGTCGTTCCAGCAGCCCATGAACGTGAAGATCGCGATCGCCGCCATCGTCGGCTTGATCAGCGGAAGAATGACGTACCAGTAGATGCGAAGGAAGCCGCAGCCGTCGATGCGCGCTGCATCCTCGAGATCGTTGGGAATGCCCTTCATGAACTGGCGCAGCAGGAAGATGAAGAAGGCGTTGCCAAAAAAGGAGAACGCCCATAGCGGCTGCAGGGTGTTGTACCATCCGAGCGATTTCACGATGAGGAACCCCGGGATCATCGTCACCTGCCCGGGCACCATCAGCGTGGCCAGCAGTGCCATGAAGCACAGGTCGCGCCCCGGCCAGCGCAGGCGGGCAAAGGCGTACGCCACGAATGTCGAGGCGAAGAGCGTGCCCGCGATGCTCAGCACGACCAGGAACACGCTCGTGCCGACATAGCGCCAGAAGGGGATGTACTTGAACGTCGCGCGGTAGTTGCGCTCGATCTTGCCAACCCACGCCTCGGGCAGACTGCTCCGCTCGAGCCGCAGGAACACTTTGATGCGACTGGCGCCGTGATCGAACTGCGGGCCCTGGCCGGTGATGCGTGTTTCGACCCAGCGCTTGATCTTGATCTCCCTGTCCTGCTCGCTTGGCCGCTGCCAGGCGGCAGTTGCCCAGAGGTAATCGAAGAGATACACCGGCTCGGCCGATTCCATCCGCCGCCCGCCGCCCTCGACGCGGACGCGCAGCCTGTGCCATGTGTCGTCCGCGCGATAGCCAAGGCAGTACTGGAACAGGTTGCTCGCTGGGAACGGCAGGTCGAACACGCCTTCGAGCACGATGACATTCGTCCGCGAGAAACCGTAGATGACGTCGGCAAACCGCTGGCCGTTCTCAACACGTTCCTCGAGCGATGCGTCTGGCGAGAGCGAGTGCCATTGCGCGGTAACAGGCGCATCAAGCGCAAGGTTGTGGATGCTCATCGCGTCGTCGCGCGCGCGGCTGACCTGGATCGAGAAGCGACGGTAACACTGGTTGGCCACGCCTTGTATCTCCTCGGGCGAAATGCTCCGGTTGACCAACTGCGCGGCATCGAGCCCCTCGTTCGTCCACGCGGCGATCGGGGTGAGGGCGAACAGCCGCTGCCAGAGGCCCTCCGTCACCTCCGCCTCGGCCTCCAGCCGCAGATGGTCTGCAACGGGCAGGCGCGCCTGGCGCACCGCGGCCGACAGCGCCGCGCGCACCTCCTGCTCGATGGCACCGAACCGTGCAACGTCGACATCGCCGGGAAGCTCC
>JAAYZF010000441.1 GCA_012514975.1 bacterium | reverse complement strand
TGTGATATCCGTCGACGATCACCGTCGTCTCCTGCCGCGGCTGCAGCTCCCATACGTGGCGCGCGCCGCGCAGGTCCTCGGGTGTAACGTGCAGCGCGTTGAACTGGAACGGGATGTCTCCCTCGACGCGCAAGCCCGGCACGCCCTTGCCGCGCAGCTCCAGCCAGCGCGTTCCCGTGCGCCCGCCGCATTCACCTGGGCACAAGTAGTGTTCAAGCATGGCGCTCACCGGCGCTTCGTAGGTGCCGATGCGGGCCGCGGCATGCCGGTCGGGATAGTTCTCCCATGGCCCGCGGCCGTACCATTTCACTTTGTCAATTCCCGCGCGCAGGTCGCACCGCAGGCCCACACGGGGAATCGTGGCAAAGAAGGAAGGGATCGCAGCCGTCGAGTCCACGGTGATAACTCCGTTGGAGTCCACACGGAATTCCTGTTCGTTGACAATGGGCTGCGCGCTATTCGCGCCGAACAAGCGCGTGCGGACGCGCACCACGGCCGCACCCGACGCAAGGATGCCGCTGTCCATCGCCTCGACGTCGCGCCGCAAGTCGTACACGCCTGCCGTGCGCCATTCGTCATAGTAGCTGCCCGGGCGGCCGAGCATGCTGTCGTTATCCGTCGGCGCGCGGTGGAAGATCGCGGCAATCGGTTGCGCGAGGAGCTCTCCCGCGGGCGTCTGCCACGTGTGCAGCAGCCCATCCCGTTCGCTCCACGCCACGCGCCAGCCATCGCCTGCAACGGTGATATCGCCGTTCCCGCGTTTGATTGACTGCTTCGCGCATGAGACCGGACGCGGCGCCGCAACAGCACTTGGAACGGGCAGCTTGAACTGTTCCCATGCGATGACATGTCCGGCGGGCGCCCACGGTTCATCTGCGCCAAGCACGGCATCGATGTTCAGATGATATGCCGCACCCGGCGCGCCATGCTGAGGAATCTTCACAGGCATTTCGACAACGGCGCTCGTTCCGGGCTGCACGTCCGGCGCCGGTAACGAGCCTGCATCGATCACACGGCCATCCTCGAGCATGCTCCACCGCAGCGCGAGATGCCCGAGTGTACGGAATGCGTAATGGTTCTTCAGGCGGATCGCGCCGGCCGCAAGGTCGTGCGGGCGGAACGTTACAGGGGCTTGGGCGTACTTGATCTCGAACGCGCCCGGATGAGGATCGAGGTCCGCGCCGACAACTCCGTTGGCAACCATGGTGCCGTCTTCGCCGCACGTTTCGTAGTCGAATTGCTCGCCGCAGTCGTTGCCGTAGCCAGGCACGCGGCGGCCGTCGGGCAGTGTGATGCGCACTGCCTTGTCCGCCCAGTCCCATATGAAACCGCCCTGGAACGACTGGTATTGCTCGACCAGTTCCCAGTACTTGGCGACGTTGCCCGAGGCGTTGCCCTTGGCGTATGAATACTCGCACATGATCATGGGCCGCGTTTCGCGCGCGTCTTCCATGACGGTGCGCACCCACTCGATCCTGGGATACATGGGCACGAGGATGTCCGTGATGTCGGGGCCGGGATAGCCGCTTTCGTACTGCACTGGCCGCGTGGGGTCTGTGCGGCGAATCCACGCAGCCATGGCGGCGTGATGGGAACCGGCGCCCGATTCATTGCCTAGAGACCAGAAGCAGACGCACGCGTGGTTGCGGTCGCGCAGCACCATGCGCGTTGCGCGTGCCATGTAGGCATTGAGCCATGCGGGATCGCTGCTCAGGTCGCCGCCAACGCCGTGCGTCTCGATGTTTGCCTCATCAACGACATAGAGGCCCAGCTCGTCGCACAATTCATACCAGCGCGGATGGTTCGGATAATGCGACGTGCGCACGGCGTTGAAATTCAGGCGCTTCATCGCGATGATGTCGCGCCGCATGTCGTCGTCGGTGACTGCGCGGCCGCGATCAGGGTGCCATTCATGGCGGTCAACGCCGCGAACGATCATCCGCCTGCCATTGACGAGCACCTGGCGGTCGCGGATTTCGATCTGGCGGAACCCGACGCGGCAGCTCTCGACATCGAGCACCGCGCCGTTCTCGCCGCGCAGCGTCATCACCAGCGTGTACAGGTACGGTGTCTCGTCCGACCACTGCCGCGGGCGCGAGACGGGCAGGCGGAACCGCGCGGCGCCCTTGCGCTCGCCGCTGCTGCCATACATGCGCGTGCTCTCGTCGAACGACGCCCGGGCCGGCGCCGCAAGCACCTGCCCGCCGTCCGCGTCGTACAGCATGATCTCGGCCGCATAGCGCGAGAACTCGGGCGCCCAGTGCTGGTGCGCGGGTGCAACCTTGGCGAACGCCGCGTCATCCCGCATGATGTGCTGCACGTTCGAGAGGAACACGTTCACCTCGAGCTCGGCGTCCGCATAGGCTGCATCGAACCGGGTGCGCACGACGAAGTCGCGAATGTGCGCCTTCGGCTTGGCGTACAGGTACACATCCCGCTGAATGCCGCTCATCTGCCAGTAGTCCTGGTCTTCGAGGTATGTGCCGTCGCAGTAGCGCATTACCTGGACCGCGAGAGCGTTGTCCCCTTCGCGCAGAAATCCGGTGATGTTGAACTCGGCACTCAGGCGGCTGTCCTGGCTGTATCCTGCCAAGTGGCCGTTGACCCACGCGTAGAACGCTGAATCCACGGACTCGAATACCAGGAACACCTCGCGACCCGCCCACTCCCTGGGAATGGTGAACGCGCGCCGGTAGCATCCCGTCGGGTTCGCCTCGGGAACAAACGGCGGATTGGGCTGAAAAGGATAGACCACATTGGTGTAGATCGGTTTGTCCGGGCATCCGGGCTGCAACTGCCAGTTCGACGGCACAGGGATGTCCTCCCAGCCACGGTCGTTGAACTCGCTGCGCCAGAATTCCCCGGGCACGGAAAGGGGCGATGGCGCAAGATGGAACCGCCATATTCCGTTCAGGCTCCGCACAAACGGCGAGGCGGTACGGTCGCACGTGCGCGCCATTTCCTGCGTGGGGTACGCGCCAAGCGGCGTGTGCATCTGCTCCCTGCGGCGTTCAAACACCGCCGGATCTTCCCAGTCGTGGTGGTCGCGGCGCATCATGGGGAAGATTGTACCAAAAAGCGCCCGGCATGCGCATTGTGCGGGCGGGGTAGGTTCATTCCTTGCCGCTTTGACATGCGCCAGCCTGTTTGGTAGAATTTATGCTGCTCATGACGCCTTGTTAATCCGCCACCAGTACGGATGCTGTATGTTCAATTGGATTTTGAAACTCATTATCGGCTCGCGCAACCAGCGTGCCGTCAAGAAACTCAGGCCGCTCATCGCGCTGATCAACGCCGAAGAGGAACGGCTGCAGAAGCTTTCGGACGCCGAGGTGCAGGCGAAGACCGCCGAATTCAAACAGCGCCTCGCAGCCGGCGAAACGCTTGACGACCTCATGGTCGAGGCGTTCGCTGTCGTGAAAAACGCCTGCCGGCGCATGTGCGGCATGAAATGGATGGTCTGCGAGCATGAGTATGAATGGAACATGGTGCCGTTCGACGTGCAGCTTATCGGCGGCATTGCGCTGCACCGCGGCGCCATCGCCGAGATGGCCACCGGCGAAGGCAAGACGCTCGTCGCCATCATGCCTCTCTATCTCAACTCGCTGACGGGCAACGGGGCGCATCTTGTCACGGTGAACGACTTTCTTGCCCGGCGCGACTCGCAGTGGAACAAGGGGGTCTACGACTTCCTCGGCGTCTCGGTGGGCTGCATACAGAACCACATGAACCCGGCGGAGCGCCGCGCGCAGTATGCGTGCGACATCACCTACGGCACGAACAGTGAGTTCGGGTTCGACTATCTGCGCGACAACGGCATGGCCATGCGCCGCGAGGACCAGGTGCAGCGCGGGCACGCCTATGCCATCGTTGACGAGGTGGACTCGATCCTGATCGACGAGGCGCGCACGCCGCTCATCATCTCGGGCCCCGTGGGCTACACGATCGCCAACCAGTACAACGAGGTGAAGCCCCTCGTCCAGTCGCTCGTCAACAAGCAGACGGTGCTGTGCAACAACATGCTGCGCGAGGCGCACGACTTCCTCGAGAAGAAAACGGAAGAGGACGATTACCAGGCCGGCCTCCTGATGTACAAGGTGCAGAAAGGCATGCCCAAGCACCGCCAGCTCATGAAATTGCTCGAGGAGCCGAAGTGCCGCAAGCTCATCGACCGCGTCCATGCCGATCTCATCGCCGACATGAAGCGCAAGCAGATGCACTCGCTGCTCGAGGACCTCTATTTCTGCATGGACGAGAAGTCCAACGAAGTGCATCTGACGGACATGGGCCTTGCCGAGCTCTCGCCGCAGGACAAAGACCGGTTCACCATGCCCGACATCATCATCGAGATTCAGAAGCTCGACGAGGACGGGTCGCTGACGCAGCACGAGAAGACGGAGCGGAAGGCCTCGGCGCAGCAGCAGTACCAGGAGGTGAGCGAGCGGCTGCACAACCTTTCACAGCTTCTCCGCGCGTACTGCTTGTTCGAGAAGGACGTGGATTACGTGGTGCAGGACAACCGGGTGATGATCGTCGACGAGTTCACCGGGCGCATCCTGGCCGGGCGGCGCTATTCCGACGGGCTGCACAGCGCGCTCGAAGCGAAGGAGGCCGTCAAGATCGAGGCTGAAACGCAGACGTACGCGACGATCACGATCCAGAATTATTTCCGCCTGTACAAGCGGCTCGCGGGCATGACGGGCACGGCGGAGACCGAGGCGGACGAGTTCCTCCAGATCTACAAACTCGACGTGCTCACCATCCCGACGCACAGGCCGTGCGTCCGCAAGGACATGAACGACGTCGTCTACAAGACGCGCCGCGAGAAGTACAACGCCGCCATCGACGAGATAGCCGCATGCCATGAGAAAGGCCAGCCGGTGCTCGTCGGTACGGTCACCGTCGACCAGTCGGAGATTCTCAGCAGGATGCTTCAGCGCAAGGGCATTCCGCACAGCGTGCTCAACGCGAAGCACCACGAGCGCGAGGCCGAGATCGTCGCCCGCGCGGGGCATCGAGGCGCGGTAACCATCGCGACGAACATGGCCGGCCGCGGCACGGACATCAAGCTCGGCGAGGGCGTGCCCGAGCTCGGCGGACTGCACATCATCGGCACCGAACGCCACGAGTCCCGCCGCATTGACAGACAGCTCCGCGGCCGCTCGGGCCGGCAGGGCGACCCCGGTTCCTCCCGCTTCTACGTCTCGCTCGAGGACGACCTGATGCGCCTGTTCGGCTCTGACCGCATCGCGCGGATCATGGAGAAGATGGGCATGCAGGAAGGCGAGGAGCTGCAGCACCCGCTGCTCAACCGCTCGATCGAGAACGCGCAGAAGCGTGTCGAACAGCGCAATTTCGGCATGCGCAAGCATACGCTCGAATTCGACGACGTGATGAACCGGCAGCGGACTGTCGTGTACGACTTCCGTTCGCATCTGCTCACCACGGACGCGATCCGCGACGACGTCTACCAGTTCCTCGACGATGTCGCGGGCAACATCACCGACGATTTCATGGCGCTCCATCCGCGCCTCGAAAAACCGACGGACGATGACGTGCGCGAATTTCTCCAGGCCGTGCTCGTCCGGTTCCCCGTGCATCTCGACCCGGGTGATGTGCGCCGCCTGCTCCTGCGGCCGGTCGAGCTTCATGGGTATCTCAAGGACGCCGCGTTCGCCGCGTACAAACGCAAGGTCGAGATCGAGGGCGAGGAAAATATGAAGCGCCTCGAGCACTTCGTCTTCCTCACTACGATCGACAAGTACTGGAAGGACAATCTCTACGCGATGGACAGCCTGCGCGAGTCGGTCTATCTCCGTTCGTACGGGCAGAAGGACCCGCTGATCGAGTACAAGAAGGAGGCGCACAACCTGTTCACCACGATGATGGAGTCGCTCGCGGGTGAAGTGGTGACGAGCCTGTTCGCCCTGACCACCGTGCCCGAGAAGACGACCCAGTTGATCGACCTGTCGCGCGCCTCGTACAGTTACGACGACCTGTCGATGCCGCGCAACCTCGCGCAAGCCGCACCCGCGGGGCCCCAGGGCGTCGGCGCGGCGGACATGAACATGCAGATGAGCGACGTCGCCTACAGCGGCGCGGGCGGGCCGGTGCACGGCCGCACCGTCGTGCGGAACCAGCCAAAGGTGGGCCGCAACGACCCATGTCCCTGCGGCAGCGGGAAAAAATACAAGAATTGCCATGGGCGATGAGCTGCCGCCGTCATCGCCGGGAGCCCTGCAATGACTATGCGCGCTTTTCTCTCCGTACTTGTGGCCGCGGGCGTTCTGTCAAGCGCCGGCGCGGCGGTGTACCACGTGAGCCCGACCGGTTGCGACACGAACGCGGGCACCGAGGCGCTTCCGTGGCTCACGGTGCAGAAAGCCGCATCGTCGGTCGCGCCTGGCGACACGGTGCTCATAAGAAACGGGCAGTACAAGGAGCACGTCGTCATCACCAGATCGGGCGCACCGGGCAAGCCGATCACATTCGCGAACTATCCCGGCCATGCACCCGAGATCGACGCCGCCCAGGATCTCCCGGCCGACGATCCTTCGCAACCGCCGCGGCGGCGGCGCGGGCTGGGAAGGTTCAGCACCGTGCAGTTGTTCAATGTGACGAACGTGCACGTGCGCGGGCTCAACCTGGCGAACGGCAGTGTTTCGGGATTCTATGCACAGAATTGCGATTCGATCAGCGTGCGGGAGTGCCACATCCATTATACTATGTCGTCCGGCATCAAGATCATCAAGTGCACCAACGTCATCATCGACAACAACGAGATCGAGAGGGCGTGCCTCCGCTCCGCCGAGGAGGCCGTCACCGTCAAGATATTCTCCGAACACGTCCAGGTGAGCAGTAATCATGTGCATCATTCGGACACGGAAGGCATAGACATCAAGGAAGGCTCGCGCAACGTGCGTGTGTTCGGCAATCACGTCCACGACATGCGGCGCCAGGGGCTGTATACCGATGCATGGAACGTGCCGACGTTCAACGTCTCGTTCTACGACAACATCGTGCATGACTGTGCCATGGGCATCACCGTCGGCGCCGAGACAGGCGGGCTGCTGAGCAACGTGTGGGTGTTCAACAACGTGGTGTACAACTGCAAATGGCCTGGGCTGATCGTGGCGGGCTGGGGCGACAGGGCGAATATCGGCCCCATGCTCGACATCCGTTTCGTCAACAACACGATTCACAACTGCGGCGGCAGTGACAATTGGAACGGCGCGCTGTCGTTCGAGACGGGCATGGCAAGCAACGTGCTCGTCCGCAACAACATCTTCAGCCGGTGCGCCCCGCCGTTGATCGCCGTGAAGCAGGCTGCCGCGGCGGTGACAATCGACCACAATCTCTTCTTTGGCGAATCTTCCGTCAAGGGCACGGCATTCGTCGAGGGCGACCCGAAATTCGCGAATGCCGCGGCGGGTGATTTTCGCCTGCTGCCCGGCTCGCCGGCAATTGGCAAAGGCAGCAGCGCGGGCGCGCCGCGCACGGATTTTGACGGCGTCGTCCGGCCGGACGGCCATTGCGACATCGGCGCGTTCCAGGCCGCGCCCACATCCACCGGCGCGACCGCGCCGCAATGATTCCTCACCGCACCACATGGCGTGGCTCATGACTGCTCGCGAGTGTTTCCGCCGCATCGCCGCGTTCAAGAAGGCTGAACGCATTCCCAACTATGACATGGGGACCACCAAGCTGTGCCTCAAACAGTGGCACAGCGAAGGCCTTCCGGCGGACACGTCGCTCACCGCCTTCTTCGGCCTCGAACACATCGAGGACATGCAGTTCATCGTCTATGGCCCTGTCCCCGGCGTGCCCGGTCAAACGCCCTGGCCGGGCATCACGTCCCATGACGGGAAATCGATCTTCCGCCGCGACGCCTGGGGGCACGAAAGCGAGTCCATGCTCGGCGACGACTATGCCGACGGCGCGCACCGCATGATCCGCCCCGGCATCCGCAACCGGGCTGACTGGGAGGCGCTTCGCGGCCATTTCCGCGCGGACGAACCGACGCGCTTTCCCGATCACTGGGACGTCGACAACTGGGCTGCAAAAGTGGCCCGGTGGAAGAACCGCGACCACGTCCTCCAACTGCGCGGCCCCAGCATGATCGGCGCCATCAAGGAAATGATGGGCTTCGCCGAGTATTGCATCATGCTCTATGAAGACCGCGCGCTGATCGAGGAAATCATGGAGACCCAGACGCAGCTCGCGCTCGATATCCTCGGCCGCGCGTTCACTGAGGTCGACTTTGACGTGTTCCATTTCTGGGAGGATATCGCCTACTGCAACGGGCCGATCCTTTCGCCGGAGATGTTCGAGCAGATCGCCGTGCCGCGGTACAAGCGGCTTACGAACTTCGCGAAATCGCTCGGCGTGGAGGTCTGCTCGGTCGATTCCGACGGGGATATACGCAAGCTGATCCCCGGCTGGCTCCGCGGCGGCATCAACCATATCTGGCCGATGGAAGCGGCTGCCGGAATGGATGTCGTCGCGCTGCGCAAGGAGTACGGCCACGCATTCTCCATGCGCGGCGGCATCGACAAGTTCGTGATCGCCAGGGGCAGGGAGGCGATCGACCGCGAGCTGGACCGCGTGTTCCCGGTCGTGCAGGATGGCGGCTACATACCTCATCTGGACCACCAGTTCGGCTTCGCGCCGTTCGAGAACTACTGCTACTACATGGAACGCAAGAAAAAGATGCTCGCAAGCGTCTGACCTTGCGACTAACCGCATTAAGGAACTGCAATGCTCTGGGGACTGCATAGTGGCGGCTGGATGTCCGGCCTCATCGGACACGCTGAAGACACGTATCGCGCACAGATCGACCTCCTCGCCGAATTCGACCTCCACGTCACCGGCTGGAGCGCCAAAGAGCTTATGGCAATGGAGCCAGGCAGGCGCGAGGAGCTCGCCGGCTGGCTGAAGGAGCGCGACATCTACATCAACCTTGGTGTGAACGCGGCCTTCCTGTCTTCCGATGCCGATGAGCTCAAGCGCACGACTGATGCGGCGATCGAGGCCGTTTCAACACTTGCACCGCTGCTGCGAACGAAGGTCTGCACCACGGGCATTCCGCGGCAGTATCATCATTACAGCCGCGATCTGCCCGTCGCGAAGCAGATTGACATCCTCAGCGCCACCATGGCGCCGCTCGCTGCCGCGTGCCACAAGGCCGGCTGCCCGCTCGGGATTCACACGGTCGTCCATTTCGGCAGCGACATGGCGGCGTTGTGCAGCCGCGTGCCGCGTCTTGGCCTGGTATTTGACACCGCCAATCCCTTGCTCATCGGCGAACCGCCGCTGATTGCGGCCGAGGCATGCGCGCCGTACACCATTGCCACGCATTTCAAGGACCATTACGCAACGCCGAACTTCAAGCCGCTCGGGCTTGTTGCCCGCGGCGCCGTGCCCGGCCAGGGCGATTGTTGTCTGCGTGAAATCTACGGGCTGCTCATGCGCAAAGCGCCGAATCCACAGGCCCTTGTGATGGAGCTTGAGATCGACCCGGTACGCGACGAGAACGATGTGCCGCGCGACCGGCGCGAGGTGCTGACGGAAGCGGTTGCGTTCATCCGCAGCCTGCAGTAGAAGTAAACGTCGCCGATCCCGCCTCGCGGGATTGGCAAGTCAAAGTCAAAGTGGCTGAGGCTCCGCCTTGGCAAGTCAAAGTTGCAGGTACACAAATCACACGAATCACATGAACAACGGAACGGCCGGTAGTCAGTACACGGATCACACGGATGGCACGGAAACAGCGTCCTGTGGGGCAGACAGACAACGGAGCGGACTCAATGCAGAGACGCACAGGCGCAGAACGGCTGCGGGTAGGTCAAACGACGAGGACAACGGATTCAACGCAAGGACGCAAAGACGCAAAGACGCACGGAGCGGCCTTGGCATGGGCGAACGGCAGAAGCGGGGCCAGCCTCCAGAACGCCTCCTCCGAACACGGCGTGGTGGGTGTCCGTGGTGTGGGCATCCCCCAACGTTGTCTCATGGGGGATTTGGAGTGCTCGCTTGAGCGAGGCTGTTCCCGCCGCCTCGCACATGCCGCCAACCAAATGGACGTTCTGTGTCCACTTTTGTGGCAACGAACAACGTTGTGTGCGGCTCTACAGCCTTTCTACCATCGCATCGCTCCACCATTCCATTATTCCATCATTCCATTATTCCATGCCTTCACCGCCTCCCCAATCTGCCCAAAACCAACCGCTTCCGGCTGATAGCTGATAGGTAACAGTTTAGTCCGATAGCACGCCGATGAACGCAGAGGGGGCTTGACATCTGCGGTTTCTTTTGGTATCATATGAGCATAGTTATACACTTACTATCTCATTTGGAGACACTCATGACGTCACTCGAACGGTTGCTCAAACGCCAGGCGGCACTCAAACGAGCCATCAATGCGCACCTCGATCTGCTGATCGGCACGGTCAACAAGACCCCGGCCCAGTCGGGCTGGTACCTGACCGCCA
>JAAYZF010000440.1 GCA_012514975.1 bacterium | reverse complement strand
TGAACACATGGCCGCGCAGCCCGTCCACGGAGAGCTGCTCGACCGCATCGCCATAGACGTCCCAGCTCATCTCGCGCGAGGGGCTCTGGGCCGGGGTGGACGCGTCAACGGCGATCCAGCCGCCGGCTTCGGCAAGGTCGTCATCGGGCGCGTACGGCATTGGTTTGTTCTTCAGATGCCGTTCGTAGTCAGCCATGGAAAGAATGCGGGAGTGCTTGAATGAGACGGCAGGCTTCCCGCACTTGTCTGCGGCGAAGAAGATACCCTTGCCGCGCGGGAGGGCGAAGTACATTTCAACGACATCCTGGTAGGCGCCGACCATGCCGAAGAAGTGGTTCCAGCCTGTCTTCAGTTGCCAGTGCTGGTTGATGCGCATCGGGTGCTCGACGCTCTCGACGCCCCGCGGCACGCGCTCGCCATTGATCCAGGAATCGCCCCAGAACGTGCCGGCGACGACTTCCTGGTCTCCGGGCGAGTAGATCCAGGAAGTGAATGCAACGAAGCCGCTCCATTGCGCCTTGTCATCCTCGAGATGGTGCGGGCAGGGGAGCGAGAAGGAGAACAGGTCCTCGTCCGTCGCCAGCGGCAGGACATGCTTCACCTTCGGGATGGCAACGCCGGCGCCGGACATGAAGGGGATCGACCGCGGCTCGAGCGGGCCCCAGGCGCACTGGTCATCGAGCGGCACGGCGAATGGCCATGCGGAGTCGTCGAACGACGCGCCGTTCCATCCGGGCAGCTCGCCCGCCTGGTCATACAGCTCGGCCGCGCTCAACGCGAAGCTGAATTTGCCGGCGTACCGTGTGCGCGCCATGTCGCGGATGCAGCGCCATGTGCGCGGCGCGGTGGCGAGCTCGACCGCCCCGCCGCCGGCGCTCTCGACGGTTCCCCATGCGACGAAGCCTGCGCAATGGCTGATCGCCTTGTACACTTTGTGCTGGAAGGAATTGACGAGCACGGCGATGGCGTTCGCGCCCCGCTTCAGATGGCGGGTGATGTCGATCGTGTCGTACTGCGGGAACCGCGGGTCGAACCGCGCGGGGCCGAACTCGACGAACACGCCGTTGACGAAGAGTTGATAGTGCGAATCGGCGAAGAGGTTGATGACAGCGGCCTTCGGCGCGGCATCGAGGTCGAAGCTCCTGCGGAACAGCGCGTAGAGATTGCGGCCGGCGCCCTTGTGATCGAACCAGACGAACTGCGCATCCCGCGGCTTGTGCGTCATTGCGGCTCCTGGGCAGAAGGGTTATGAGTACAGGAGAAATGATAGCAGAAACGGGAGGCTAACGCAACGTGCTCGGAGTACCGTCTTGAGGCGGGCCGTTGTTTGCCGCGCGAGCGGCCTCGCTAAAGCGAGCACTCCAAACATCTACAAGCCCGGGTACCACTTCCGTGCCGCATCATGCTCGATCGAGCGCAGTATGTCGGCGGGCAGGGCAAGGCCGGTTGCATCAATGCCGTCGACTTTCACCGGGCCGCCCGCCTCGAGGAGGTTGAACTCGAACCGATAGCCGTCGCGCATCATGGTGACGCACGCGGCGCGTTCATCGGGCGTCATTTCCGACATGCGCCTACGGCCATATCCCTGGTCCATTCCCCAGAGGACGCGGTCGCGGTAGTTCGAGAGGAAGGCGGTGACCACGGCGGGGTCCTGGCAGGCAAGGTCGCCGCGGCGGGCGGAGGTATCGACGGCGAAGTTGGGATAGCGGTCGAGCCGTGCGGCCACTTCGGCGACATCGTGTTCGAGGCTGCCGAGGTGGGCGCCGATGACGCGCAGGCGGGGATGCAGCTCGAGCAGATGGTCGCGCGCCTCGATCTGGCGCCAGTAGCCCGGGCAGCCTGGCGGGCGCTCGTCTTCGCCGAGCGGGCGGTAGGTCGTGCGCGTGCGTCGTCCGGCGAGCGCGGGGTCGAGCGCGCCGTGTTCGTCGCGCCACCGGGCGAGGGGCTCGTTGAGGTGGGCGAGCAATGGTTTGCCGCGCGAGGCGAGGAACTCGAAGATGGGAGTAAAGAGCGGGTCGTCCGCCATGATGAACGAGCCATCGGGCTTGCGGACGATCATGCCGATGTTGCGCCAGATCTTGCACGCAAGGGCGCCGCGCGAGAAATCCTCATCGAGCTGCCTGATGACCGCGCTGACGTACTGCGGGTCGTCAAAGCGCGGCAGGTCGAACGTCGTCGTCCACGCGAAGCGCTCGGGATCGTCCTGCGCGAGTCGCTGGAGCACGTCGACATGCCGCTGCCTGCGCCATGCGCCCTGGTTGTCGAACGCGACGCAGATGTTATGGACTTTGACGTTGACTTCGTCGAGAAGCGCAGCGCCGTCAGGATGATCGGCCGCGAAGTGCGCGTGGGCGTCGATGCGTCGCATGTCATTCCTCGGCAATGAGTTCGAGGCCCGAGAGAACCGGCGGTCGCGCGCTGCCGGCCGCGGGCCTGAGCTCGATGGTTATGTCGTTCGTTCCGCGGATGCCTTTTCGTTCCTCGACGATGGGCGCATGCGGCGTGCCTGCCTTCCCGGCGATGTCAAATGAGGTGAGGATGGGCGCGCCCTGCGCGAACACGTCGAACACGCGGCTGCCCGGCGCGGCATCGTCGACTTCAGCAAAATGCAGCCGCAGCGTGTATGACCGGCCGGGCGCCGGCGCGGCGCTGTTGACGACGGGCAGATACGAGCCAAGGGCGATGAGCCGCGTGTCTTCCGGGCCTACACCCGACAGGTTCTTGGCGATGGCGTTGATCTCGAGCGTGGCGGCGTCAACGCCGGCCGTGGCGAGCATGGCGAGCGGGACGGCAATTTCGGCGGACCACGAGGCCGCATTGGTGCTGACCGCGCAGGACCACCGGCCCGTCAGCGCCGGCGCGCTGCGGAGCGTTGCGCCCCCGGGGTGCAGAATGGTGAGCGTGCCGCCCGAGCAGCTCGCAACCAATTCGACGCTGTTCACGCGACCGGTGTCGGTGAGCGCAACGCCGAAATTGTCATCGAGAAAGACCTGCGTGTCTTCGGCCCCGCAATGGCCGGCGTGAAGCGGCAGTGCTTTGCCGTTGCGAACGGCATGGTCGCGCTCGAATCCGAAGTATAGCGCGTCCGCGTCGCGCGCAACGAACAGGCGCGTCTCGGGAGGGATCGCCCCGGCCCTGCCTTCGAACCGCGCGGGCGGCGCGGCCTGCCAGCATGCGTCGTCAAGCCGGCCATCAAGCACGGGCGGCGCATCAGCCTTTGCAGCGACGACCGGCTGCGGCGCGATGTCGATCACGAGCGTCGCCGGGCCGGCGATGCACGACGAGTAGACCCACGGCGCCGCGGCATTGCTGACCGTTTCGGCGACGGACGGTTCGAATTCGAAGGTGTGGCCGTCGCTGAGGATGGTGATGGGGGAGGGGCATGCGCCTGCAACCTGCGGCCGCGGGAATCCCAGCCACGGCGCGCCCGCCGCGTCCCGCCGGTCGCCCGGCGCGCCGAAGTTTGCGCGCACGGCGCGCGGCGGCCTGTTCGCCTTCTCGCCCGGAAAGACGTACCACGCCTGCCTGCCGTCGCGCGCAGTGATCATGCCGAGCGACGTCTGGAAATTGTACGAGCATGTGCACGCGCTGCTCGACTCGGGTACGATGAACACGCCGTTCGCCGGAATCATCATCACCGAGCAGCCCGGACGCGCGCCGCCGTAGCTCGTCAGCCCGTGTGTCTCGAGATCGAAGAACCCGATTGTGGACGAGCGGAAGAAAAGGAACGTCGCGCAGCCGGCGTATGCGCCGCAGCCGTACGAGCGGATGAATTTCCACGGCTGGGGCTCGCCGGCAAGGGGATCGGCCTCGACGCGCTGCTCGCCCGTGCGGAGGTTGTAGATGAAAGGCTGGGCGATGATCTGCCCGCCATGGATCAGCGGCACCCCGCGGTATTCAGCATCGTTCCGCCAAAGCTGCCGCCCTGTCGCGGCATCATAGGCCGCGCGGCCCGCGGCAAGCACGATGCCGCGCGCGTATTGCAGCGGATAGGACTCGAGCTGCTGGAGCGGATGGTAGGAGCCCGCGGGCGCGTCCGCATTGCGCCAGAGGCATGTGCCGCTCGCGAGATCAAGCGCGACGATCTCGTGCGTGATCCTGGCCGCCGCGCCCGGCTTCGGGAAGATCGACGGCTTGGGCACGCCCGTTGTCTCAACGATGAACAGCCGGCCGTCTCCGGCGGCAATCTGATGGCTCAGCAATTGATCGGCAGCCGTGTACATCCAGCGCGTTGCGCCTGTCGCCTTGTCCAACGAGAACACGCTCCTCCCCGTGTAGCCGCGCTGCCGCCCCGCCGCGTCCACCACGCCGCCGATCACGGCATCGTCGAGCGCGAGGACGCAGCCCCACGACGGCCCCTGTTCAGCAGGCATGAGCGCGCTAAGCTGCCGCGCATACCGCGCCCCGCCGAGCGAGGTGAAACACCAGCCAAGGCTGCCCGCCGCCACGCGCACGGCAAGCACATGCTCTCCGGCCGTCACCGGCGCCTCGAAAATGTTTCCGCCGATGACGATGCCCTTGCCCCCGGTCAGCTCGGGCGAAATCTCCTTGCCGTCGAGAAACCATTGCATCCAGTGATCTGCGCCCGCGCCGGCGAGCAGCCTTCCGTCATGAGGGACGGTGATGCGCGCAAAGGCGTAGGCGATGCGTTCGAGCATGCCGCGATCGTTCATGTAAATGCCGCGCGGATACGGCGCCGGCTGTTCACCGGGCGCGAGGGGCTCGAACCCGAAGCCACCAAACGCGTACGTGAAATCCACCACGCCGTCCACCGCGTGCATCGACACCGGCGCATACTGCGTTCCGTCAACCGTGATCTTTTGAGGAATGGTGGCGAGGACAGCGCTGGTGAGCGTGGCCATGCCCTTGGGGAATGGGCCGAAGACCGTCCAGTCAACCGGCCAGGAGACATCGACAAATGGCGCGTCATCCTCCGGGGCGACCTGCTTTTCGGACGTCCGCGCGGCCTCGGGCAGGGGATAGACGGCGATGCGCCCGCCGGTCGCCTGGTCAAATCGGTAGCACGCGGCGCCCACGGTGACGTAGACGCTGTCGTCATCCGCAACGATGTTCGCCGAGTAGTCGGTCACATCCTTGCGGCCCGCGCCTGCGAGCGGCTGGCACCAGAGCTCGCGCCCGGTGTACGCGTCGAAGCAGATGACGGTCTTCTCGCCCGTCATGAACACGCGGCCATTGACGGAGAGCGGGGGCGAGGCGCCCCAGTGCCTGCTCATCATGCGGTCGGGCCCCGGGCCGCCGAACCAGAGCATTTCGAACGGCGGGCGGAGGTTCTGCTCGTCGCCGACGCCTGTCCTGCCGGGGTCGGCCCATTGATACCGCCATTCGCCCGCGCCGGGCAGTCTCCCGCGGACGACGAGCGGCATCACGCCGTCCGTCCGCAGCTCGCCGGCTTGCGCGCCGCAGCGGGCAAGCTGCTCTTTGGCGCCGGCATCAGTGGAGCAGAGCACGCCGCCGCACGGCCTTGTCACGCGGTACAGCTCGTCGGGCGGAACAGCGTCGCCGCGTTCATTCACCACAAGATCGGCGCAATAGGGTGAGAACGGCAACGCAGCACCGTCAGCGAGCGCCTGCACGGTCAGGCGTGTGCCATACATGTCGGTCGAGAGCAGGCGCGAACGCTCCTGCTGCATGCGCGCGGCGTCGGGAACGACCTTGATAATCTGGAGCTCCGTCTGCGCGGCCAGCGCTTCGGCAAGGCGGCTCTCGACCGGGCTGAAGACGAGGGCGTAGCCCTTGGTGACGCCGCTCGAGCGGATGATGCCGCGCGCGGTGGCAATGGCGCTGCCCTGGGCGCCCATGTCCCATGCAAGCTCTTCGCCCGCGGCGATCGCTGGCGGCGCGTACCCCGTTTCATCTACGGTGAAGCACAGCAGCGTGCCCTTGTCCGTCGCGGCGATCAGCATGCCACCGGCGACAGCCATGCCGCGTACTTCGCCGTCCACCGAGGCGCGCCAGAGCAGTGTGCCGGCAGCCGTGTCGTGCGCCGCGATGGCGTTGCGCATGCCAAGGATCACCGCATTGCCCGCCGCGGCCATGCAATACGCGTTGGACTGGGGAACGTGCCAGATGCGCTTCTTCTCGGGCATGGTCTCCCTGTTCCAGCCGTCAAGCATGTACGCGCCGAGCGCGCCGTTGCCCGCGGCGAACAGGGCGCCGCCGGAGACGATGCCGCGCGTCTTGCCCTGGAGTGTCGCGCGACGCAGGCCATCCTCGAGGCCATAGACAACAAGCCCGTCCGACTCGTCAGGCTCGTATTCGCCGACGCGCTCGCCGATCTCCGGCCCGCCGCCCGGACGCGCCGCGTTCAGAAACACTTCCCCGGCGATGACGGCCCATGAACCGCCGTTGCCGCGATTGCCCCAGCCTTCAGGATCGTACGGCACTTCGTACAAATAAGGCTGGTAGTAGCGCAGCCTGCCCGTGCGAAGGTCGAATGCAGCGGGCGTCGACCTGCCCGACGGAACGAGAAGCACGCCGCCGGACGCAAGCAGGTAGCCCTGCGGGCACACGCCGGTAAATGCCGCGGCGCCCCCGTGCGGCTGCAGCCTGAACAGCTCGCCCGACGAATCGTTCTTCCAGACCACGTCGCCCGTCTCCGCGTTCAGCGCGTATAGGTAGATGCCCTCGGCCGGCCACATGCCCGCGGCGATGTACACTGTGTCGCTGACGACCAGCGCGCCCGTCCGCAGCGGCCAGCGCGAGATCATCCGCCCGTTGCCAAGCAACTGGTCCGCGCGCGGCGCGGCCGTGAACACCCATTTCGCAGCGCCCGTCTTCGCATCGAGGCAGTACAGCTTGCCGTCGTCAGACGTGACGTACGCATTGCCATGCGCAATCGCCGGCGCGAAGCGGACGGGGCCGCCGGTCGTGTACCGCCACACCGTCCCGCCCGTTCTGGCGTCAAGGGCGCGCACGGTGTCGTCCGCGCTCGATCCGAAATACACGATGCCATCCGCGATGACAGGTTGGAACGCATGGTCGAAATCAAGCCGGTGAAGCTCCTTGCCCGGCTCGGGCCATGCGGGCCTCGGCGCGTGTGTCGGCGTGTACACCCACGCGAGCGCAAGCGGAAAGGCGAGCGCATCGCCCGCAACGCCCGAGCGCGCGGAATCAGCCTGGTACATCGGCCAGTCGGCTGCAAGGGAGCATGCGGTTGATACGATCACAATGAGCGCGAAGCGCGGAAGGGGATGCAAGCGGATCATGTGTGTTCTCCAAGCCGTTACCGCATGATTATATCATTTACCGGTGTGGACGGGTGCTTCGCGCCCGTATAGGCTGCTGCGCATGTGCATGCGACAACTGTCGGGACCCTGAATGTGTTTCGTGTCATCGTTGCCGTTCAATATTCCCATTCGACTGCGATTATGGTATTATACAAACCAATATGACTGCTACGACAGGGAGTTTCGAGGGGCTGTTGCGTGAACATGCGCACGCGTCCGGCTCGCGATTGTTCATGATCTCCGGCGACAGCGTCTACACGTATGCGGAGTGCGACGCGCTTGTCGACGCGTTCGCCCGCAGGCTCGAAGCCGTGCGCGGCGTGCGCGGAAGGTTTGTCGGCCTGATGTTCACCAACAAGCCTGCGTTCGTCATCGGCTACCTCGCCATCCAGCGCGCAGGCGCGAAGGTCGTGCCGCTCAACCCGCGCCTCGGCGCCGACGAGCTCAAGTACATGATTGCCGACGCGCGCATGTCGCTGATGCTGCACGACGAAACGCTCGCGGCCAAAATCCCCGCGGAAGGAAGCGGACGATGGGCCCAGGGCGGCGTTGCCATGACTGCCGCCGCCATCGCGCCAGGCCCTCCTGCCAATGCCCCGGAGTTTCCCGCTGATCTGTCCGGCGTCGCCGTGTGCATCTACACGTCGGGCACGACCGGCAGGCCCAAAGGCGCCCTGCTTACACATGACGCCCTTGTCGCAAATGCGCGCATGTGCGTCGAGGGCATGCATGCGCGCCACGGCGAGGAATGCATCGTCGCCGTGCTGCCGCTTTTCCATGCATTCGCCTCGTCGGCATGCATGGGCCTGGCACTCACTGCGGCGTCGCGCATGTTGCTGATCGAACAGTTCCAGCCGCTGGATGTGCTGAACCGGATGGCGGCGCACGGCGCGACGATGTTCATGGGCGTGCCCGCCATGTACGGCGTGCTGGCATCCGTGGACAACGCGCCGCGCGTCCCGAGCCTCCGCGTATGCGTCTCAGGCGGCGCCCCGCTGCCGCCCGCCACGAGCGATGCGTTCCACCGCGCGTTCGGCATGCTGATTCACGAGGGCGACGGGCCGACCGAGTGCGGGCCCGCCACATCGATCAACCCCGTCGGCGGCCGCGTAAAGACCGGCACCATCGGCCTGCCGCTCAACGGCGTCGAGATGAAGATCGTTGATGACGCCGGCAATGAACGCCCCGCCAACGAGCCCGGCGAGATCATCGTCAGAAGCCCCTCGAATTTCATCGGCTACCTCAACCAGCCCGGCGAGTCCGCCGCTGCGCTCAGAAACGGCTGGGTGCATACGGGTGACATCGGCGCCGTGGACGACGACGGCTACTTCTCGATCCTCGGCCGGAAGAAAGAGATGCTGATCGTCGGCGGGCTCAACGTCTATCCGCGCGAGGTCGAGGAATACCTGCTGCAGCATCCGGCCGTCGCCGAAGCAGCGGTGATCGGCGTGCCGGACGGCGTGCGCGGCGAGACGCCCGTGGCGTTCGTCACGGTGCGCGACGGCATGACGCTCGACACGCCCGCCGCGCGCGCGTTCCTGCGCGACAAGATCGCGCCGTACAAAATCCCGAAAAAAGTTATTGTGGTACCTGGAATACCACGTACCGCCGCGGGCAAGCAGGACAAGCTCGCGCTCAGGCGGAAATATATGGTGTAGAGCGTAGTGCATGGTTCATAGTTCATAGTTCATAGTTGGGAGTTGGGAGTTGGGAGTTGGGAGTTGGCCAATGTGGGAGGCAGTGCTGCAAGTCCCGCCCTGCGGCGATCCTCACTGCCGAAGTCGTGCCGGTAATCGTCGTTCCCCCAATGCTGGGGTATGACCAAACGGCGGGCACTCCGTCATCCGTCGATGGCCGGCAGTGGTGACAAATGCGGTGAACGGAGTGACAATCCTTCGCAGCCGTACTCGTTCTCGTATTCGTAATCGTACTCGTAATCGTACTCGTAATCGTACTCGTCCTTAGCAGTTCATCTCTCGATGCTCAATGACCCACTCCCACTATGCAATGTCAAATATCCAATGTCAGACGTCAAATGCCAAATATCAAATACCAAATGTTCACCCCCGTCCCGTGTTCTCAATGCATTCCTGCAATCCCATCATTGTAGCCATTGATGTAAGCGACCGTGCGAAGATGAACGAGCTTGCCGCGGTCATCGCGCCGCATGCGGGCATGTTGAAGATCGGCCTCGAGCTGTTCACGAAACACGGGCCGGCCATTGTCACCGATATCACGTCGAAGGGCGGGCGGGTGATGCTCGATCTGAAGCTGCACGACATTCCCAACACGGTGAAGCGCGCGGCGGCAAACGCGGCGGGCCTTGGCGTCGAGCTGCTCACGATACACGCCGGCGGCGGCGGTGCGATGGTCCGCGCGGCGCGTGAAGGCGTCGCGGCGGGCGCGCGCGAGGCGGGCATGCCGCGGCCGAAGCTTCTTGCCGTTACGGTGCTTACGAGCATTGACCAGGAAACGCTCTCCGGCGAGCTCGGCGTGCGGCGCAGCGTCGGGGAGCAGGTCGTTGCGCTTGCCCGCATGGCCCAGGCGGCCGGTGCGGACGGCGTGGTGGCATCGCCGAAGGAGATCAAGGCGCTGCGCGCCGCGTGCGGAAGGGATTTCCTGATCGTCACGCCGGGCATCAGGCCTGCCGGCGCGGCCGTGGACGATCAGAAGCGGACGATGACGCCCGGCGAGGCGGCCGCCGCCGGCGCGAACTACATTGTCGTCGGCCGGCCCGTGGTCCAGGCAGCCGATCCCGTTGCCGTGCTCGAGGCGATGCTCGAGGAGATGGCACACGCATCCTAACCGGGCGTCCACTCCATCCTCGATGGATGCCGCCCGATCCGGTTGCGGGATAGTGCGGTGCTTGTGGTATAATGGCAGTATCGACCCATGAAAGGTTCTACAATGAACTTACTTCACGCTGCGCTGACTGATGTTCGCTTCCGTCTTGCGGTTTCATCAATGGCCCGTCTCGCATGTGTGGCGCTTGCATTCTGCGCGCCCGCCGTTGCGGCAGAAGAGTGCGGCACCGTCGAGTTCTCGAGCCCGGCGTACCAGTGCATGGAACCAACCGCAGTGGGCACGACCACCAACGTCACCATCACCGTCAACCGCGCGAATGGCTCGAGCGGTGCGGTGAGCGTGGCGTATTGCTGCTGGACTGCCGACGGGCTTGACACGGCGGAAGGGTATCAGAGCGCATCGAGCCCGAGCGGCACGGTCTACTATTACCGCGATGTGCAGAGCGCGCGCGTCCACGCGTCCGGCAGGCTGCAGTGGAGCGACGGCGAGACAGCTCCGAAGACGTTCAACGTGCCACTCACCGCCGATGCATGGCGTCTGTACACGAATGCGACTATCGCCATGCCGCGCATCGAGGGGACGAAGACGGTGTCGATCGCGCTGGCCAACCCGGGCGGCGGTGTCATGGTCGGCGCGCAGTCGAGTGCGCGCATCGAGATTCTTGATGCGCAGGCGCCGCCATCCGGCGTGCTTCATTTCTCGCGCCCGCGCTTTTTCGGCGGAGAGAAGACGGGCAATGCGGTTGTCACGGTGAAGCGCACATGCGGCAGCGCGGGCATCGTTTCCGCCCGGTACACGGTGAACAACTTCATTCCGCCGAACATGCCCGGGGCGACCAATCTGCCCAAGGCGGCGCCGGGCACGGACTACGTTGTCGTCACCGGCACGCTTTTGTGGGCTGACGGCGATGCGGGCGACAAGGAATTCGTGGTGCCCGTCAATGACGACTCGTCGGCCGAAGGGCCCGAGCTGGCGAACCTTGCGCTGTTCTCTTCCTCGGGCGCGCCTTTGGGCACATGGACAAATGCGGTGCTCACGCTTGTCGATGATGACAAGGACCTGGCCGACGTGGCCGTGTGCAACATGCCGTCAACGCAGGTCCGCATCTGGAACCCGCAGAATGTGCCCGTGCTGCGCGGCATGTTCGTCTACATGGCCGGCTCGGGCGGCGACAGCCGCTGGATGGCGAACTGGAAGAGCGACTGGAAGGCGATCTGCAAGGAATGGGGCTTCGCCTTCATGGGGACGATGGTCGGCACCTTCGTGCAGTCGTCGTCCGGTCCGGCGGGCATCGGCGACTTTCTCGACATCATGCGCGAGTCGGGCGAATACATTGGCAGGCCGGAGCTGGCGAACGCGCCGGTCATCTTCACCGGCTACTCGCTTGGCGGCCTGTACTCGGCGTACAGCTCGATGGCACTGCCCGAGCGCACGGTTGGCTGGGCGGGCTACATGGGAGGCTGGTCGCTGTCTCCGCCGTATGACTGCCTGAAGAACGTGCCCTGCCTGTTCATCGCGGGGCAGAAGGACAACAACAGCATCGTGGGCGCGCCGCTGCTGAGGAACATGTTTCTGACATGGCGGACCAACGGCTGCCCCGCAGCCTACGCGGTGTCATGGGGCGTCGCTCACAAGGATGACGAGGGCCAGAGCTATGAGACTGCGCTCCTCTACCTGAACGAGGTGCTCAAATATCGCTATCCCACAAACCAGTTCCCCGGCGCGGAACCCGGGCAGACCGTGCGGCTGAACCCTGTTGACATGTCGAACGGATGGTTCGGCATCACCACCGTGTACAACGCGCCGGTATGGGACCTGAAGATCGCTCCCGCAACCAATTTCCTTGCTGATCCCGCGACGGCTTCATGGATGCCGTCGGAAGCGGCTGCACGGTACTACCGTGCGTTCACGACTGTCTACTCGAGCTACTATCCCAACAATTTCCCGGCGGTCAAGCCGTTCCAGTCGCCGCCCAGCATCACGCCGCCCGCCGCGTTCGCCATCTACACGCAGCCGGCAACGGTTGACATCACGATGGATTATCGCGTGTTTGCCGCCATCCCCTGGGCGAACTTCTATTTCGAGGCAGCGCAGATAGCCTCGCTCACCGTGTCGCCCTGGGCGGTGTCGCTCAGCCTTTCGAACATGCCCGGCGGGCCTTACGGCATCACGTGCGAGGTGAACGACGGGTTGACCACACGCAAGCATGGCCTCCAACTATTCACCGTGCAGACGCCCGACCCGCCGCGCAGCCCTTCGCGCCTTTCGGCCGGCTCGATCAGCAATGGTGTCGTGCTCCTTTCCTGGCAGGACAATGCGAACAACGAGACCGGCATGAAAGTCGCCCGCCGCGCGCTCGATGAAGGCGCGTGGACCAATGTCGCCGCACTTGCCGCCGGCGCGACGTCATGGACTGACATGGATGCCGCGCAGGACGGCGTGCATGCGTACCGCGTCTGCGCGTTCAACGATGCCGGCGACTCGGGCTGGTGCGACGAGCGCCTCGTTGCCGCCGCGGCGAACACGTGGAGCGGCAACGCGGGCAATGCATCATGGGATACCGCGGCCAACTGGCTCGGCGCGGCTCTGCCCGATGCCGGCGCGGCAGTCGTGTTCCCCGAGAAGGGCGCCCTTGCCCCGTATTCCTCGGGCGGGCATGTCATGATTGGCGAAGACATCGAGGTGACAGGCATCACGTTCATGAACCGCCGCATGCCCACCGGGGACATCACCATCAGCTCGACCGGCGGCGCGTCGGTCGTGTTCGGGCCCGGCGGGCGCATTGACAAGCCGTCGGGCGATGCGAACGAGGTGAACGCCTGCGGTGTGCGCATTGGGGTGGGCGGCCTGCGGTGCAGCATTGCCGGCGGCAGCGTTGCGTTCAACGGCGCGATCACTGAAACAGCGCCCGCGGGCATCGTCAAAGACGGCGCCGGTATTCTTGCGCTTGGCGGCATCGGCGCATACCAGGGCGGCACGATCGTCTCGAACGGCGTGCTCATGGTGAACAACGCCATGGAAAGCGCCTGCGGCCCCGGCCCCGTCGCCATTGCCGTCAAGGGAATCCTTGGCGGCTCAGGGTACGTCGCCGGCATCGTGTCGAATGAAGGGGTGATCGCGCCGGGAACAAGCACGGGAACGCTGCGCGTCGCGGCGCTCGTGCTTGCGCCTTCCTCGCGCGCGAATTTCGAGATCGGCGAGCCGGAGAAGGGGTGGGACCGGATCGTCGTTGACGGCGACATGACGCTCGACGGCACGGTGAACATCACGAATCTGAGTGACGAGGCGCTTGGCACGTACACGCTGTTTTCATGCGGCGGCGCGCTCGTGAACAACGGGCTGGCGCTTGGGGCTGTGCCGCCCGCGCTTTACGTCGAGCTGCTCACCAACCAGATCGACAGCATCCAGGTGAAACTGACGCCTGAGCCGGGGTGCGTTGCTCTTGCCGCGGGCTTGCTTGCGCTCGCGCCGCGCCGGGGAAGACAGCGGCCATAGATCCCATACGTCCCATGGGTTCTATAGGTCCTATAGGTCCTATGTTTTCTGTTGACGGGCTGCGCGGAATAAGGTATACTCTTGATGGAGCATACGCCTCTCGAATAATGAGCTTGATGGTGAATGGATGACCGAAGATACCACGTACGAACAACCGATCAATGATGGCCAGCAAGGCTCGGACGGGCAGCCGGCGCTTCCCGAGGACAGGAACAGGGAGCTGTTCAAGCCGCTGACCATCGTCATTTTCATCGTGCTTGCCGCGTTGACGGTGCACATGTTCGCCTATCCGCTGCACCGGACGTTTTTGAGCTGGGGGAGCGAGCATCATTACAACGACAACGGGCCGTATATCTTCGGCGGCGCGGTGCTGTTGGTGTTCTGGCTGCGCAAGAAGCTGCGCGCATTGCCCAAGACCATCAACTACTGGGGCCTTGCGCTCGTCGTCTGCGCATTGCTCTGGTCGATCGCGTTCAAGCGCGGCGACATCAACGCGATGCAGACGATCGGCTTTGTCGGGCTGGTCTGGGCGCTCTGCCTGTACCTGGGCGGCTGGCTTGTGGCGCGCACGATGATGTTCCCGCTGTTCCTGTCGCTCTTCTCGGTGCAGTGGGGCCTGGCGAGCAGCGTCGTATCGCTCAAGATGCGCCTCGTGTCGACCGAATTCGCCTGCTGGTTCATCAACGTCACGGGGAAGCCGTTCGACATCCAGGTGCTGCGCCAGGGGACGAACGTCTCGATGGTTGACATGCCCGACCTGGCGTTCGACGTCGCCGCCGCGTGCAGCGGCCTGCAGTCGCTGCTCATGACGTCGGTGCTGGCGCTGCTGATGTGCTACCTTGTCCTGCGCACATGGTGGAAGCGGCTGATCATGCTTGCGCTTGTCGCGCCGATCGCCATCCTCAACAATTCGCTGCGCATCGTGCTGATCGCGTACTCGGGCACGTTCTTCACGTGGATCGAGCATGCGCTCGGGCTGAGCGAGGGGTGGGGCAGGTCGGTCGCGTTCGGCGCGTTCCACGAATACCCTGGCATCTTCGTCTACACGATGGGGTTCGTGCTCGTGTGGCTCACGGCTCACTACCTCGAACGGCTGCCCGGCATCGAGCGTGTCGACTGGCTGCGCCGCAAGGCCGAGAAGAAGGCGCGCAAGGAGGCCGAGGCGGCGCGCAAGGCGGCAGGCGAGGCCGGCGCCCCAACGGCCGATGACGAGAGCGCCGCGGCGGACGGGGAGCCCGTGGCGCACGAGGAGCCGAAGGATTACTCGTTCTACGGCCGCCTGTGGAAGCACGCGCTCCTTTCGTGCGCGCTTGTCCTTGCCGCCAATCGCATGGGTGAACACGCCAAGCTGAACATCACGCCGACCGTGGCGCTCGCCTCGACGAACATGATGACGCTCGTCGTCGGCAAGGAAGGGTTCAGGCCGCAAGTGGTGCCGTCGATCGTCGCATTCCCCCTCGTGCTCGGCGGGCGCGGCTGCGTGAACCAGGCCGTCTCGCAGGAGGAGCTGAAGCAACTGCCTGACGACACCGAGTATTTCCGCGGGCTTTACATCCCGACCAATGTGTACAATGCCTGTGCGCACGCCGTGCGCGCGATGCTTTTCACCACGGACCCGAGCAATGACCTCGCGCGAACGCTGGTCGATGCGCTTTCGCCCGTGACGGACGGGCAGATGACGAACGCGGCGCTCGTGGCCGGCCTGACGAACATGGCGGCGCAACTGCGCGAGAACCTTGCGCAGGCGCCGCACATGGCGCCCCTGCTGATCGACCTTGCGATGATGCAGATCTCGCGGCTGGCGCGCACGAGCGACAGCGTCCTGCTCGCGATCGTGCAGAACAACACCGACCAGCACTCGATCCATCCGCCCGAGGCGTGCTTCCCGGCGCAGGGCTGGTCGATCGACGATGTCAAGCCCGCGCAGGTCACGCTGGGCAGCCAGGTTGTCGACGTTGCGCGCCTTGACGTCGGATTCAGGCAGGAAGGCGTGAAGGAATGCGTGGTCTACTGGTACCAGTGCGAAGGCGAAGGCGGGCAGCGCGTGTACGCGACGCGGAACTACCCATGGCTGCCGTTCAAGACGGCGCTTGACCTGATTCTGCGCGGGCGGAGCTCGCGCTGGGCATTCGTCCGCCTGTCAACGCCCGTCGACGAAGGAACAACGTACGACGAGGCGTTCGGCCGCCTGTGCGATTTCATCAAGTCGGCTGAACCGTATCTCGTCTATTGACGGCCCTCATGCGGCGCGAGGAGATCAAAGAGCTGTGCGGGCAGTGGATGCGCGACATGCGCGCGGTGCCGCTGGGTACGCGGCTGCGCCTGCTTCTCTTCAAGAACTTCCGCATCCGCCTCGTGTCCGTCGTCGTTGCGCTTGGCGCCTGGGCGTACGTGCAGATCCGCACCGACCAGGTGGTTGTCGACCTTTCCGTGCCCATCCAGTTCAGCCTCGCCGAGAATTACACGGCGCGCGCATTCACCACCAACGGCCAGCCGATCCAGGCCGTCTCGCTCTCGATCGTCTGCGGCAGGCGCGACCGCGACGTGCTGCGCGACGTCGATTATGCCGTGTTGATCGACCTCACCGGCGAGAGCGAAAACATCCTCTCGTCCCTCGAACTCAAGGAGGGCGAGCAGGTCACGTATGTCGGCCCCGGACACCAGACCGGCCGGTACCAGTTGCGCCGGATCGAGCCGCAACGCATACGCGTCGAGATCGACCGTTCGGTGCGCAAGAACCTTTTTGTCGAGCCTGTCATCTCCGGCTCGCCGGCCGAGGGCTACGAGATCACGAAGACCAACGTCAACCCGACAGCCGTCATGGTGCGCGGCCCCTCGCGCGTGCTGCAGGATGTCATCTCGATCAAGACCGATCCGATCGCCGTCGACGGTCTGAGCAAGACCTTCCAGGGGAAGATGAGGCTCGATCTGAGCACTCTCGCCGCCGCCGCGGTGGACCAGACGACGGTTGACGTGACCATCGGCATCAACCTGAAGCCCGTGCAGAGCAGGTTCTCAGGCATCGTCATCAGCGCGCTCAACAAGCCGTCGCGCGACGTCAGCATCACGGTCGCGCCGCCCACGGCGACCGTGACGCTCCAGGCGCACCAGGAACAGATGTCCGGCGTGACGCCGGACGCGATCGCGGCCTACATCGACGCCCGGTTCCTCACGTCCGGCTCGTTCACCCTGCCCGTCCGCGTCGTCCCTCCGGCCGGCTGCACCCTTGTCGGCGCGGAGCCGGGGACGGTCACCGTAACCGTCAAGTCGTTCATCGGCGAGTGAATGCGCATGAACAAGCCTGATGACACCGCGCCGCACGATACGGCTTCCCTTGACACGCTCTTCAGGCAGTTCGAGGAACGGTACCAGGGCGAGACGTCCGAGGTGCGCGCGCTGAGCTGCAAGATGCAGGACGTGATGGGCGTTACCGAGGCCGTGCTCGTCGAGCTCGACAACCGGCCATGGTGGAAACGCGTGTGGCACAGGCTGAGCGGCCGTACGCACCAGCTCGAACGGCTCAACTACCGCAACCAGCTCAAGCTCCAGCAGTCAAGCCTGCTGCTCATTACCGCGATCGCCCGGCAGAACCGGATGATCATGGACGGCCTGCGCCTCACGCTTGACAAGCTCGAACGCGTCGAGAACGACGCGCGCTACCTGCGCGAGGCAGTCATGCGCGCCGAAGACCGGCGGCTGAGACGCGCGGCGCGCTGGGCGCCCGTGGTCGCCCCGTTCAAACGATGCTGGGCATGGCTTCGCGCGCAGGTGCATTCCCACTGATCCCCGCGCCCGGGCCCGGCGCCGCGCGGCCGCGCCGCATCCGGCGCGCCGCCGCAACACGAATTCGCGAGGCGCACACATGCAGCACGCCGTTCCAGCCCTGTCAGTCCTCCTTGCCCTCCTCCTCGCAGGCTGCTCAGGGGAGACTGCGTGCCGGCTTGCGTTCATGGACGTCGGGTATGGTGACGCGATCCTGTTGCAGGCAGAGGGCGCGGGCGCTCCGGCAGCCGTGCTGATCGATGCCGGCTCGTCGCCCGGGCGGCTTGGGCGCGACGTGGTGCTGCCGTTCCTTGCACGCAACAGTGTCCGCGCGCTTGATGCCGTCATCTGCACGCACAGCCACGAGGATCATGCGGGAGGCATACCGGCCGTTCTCGACGGCATTGCCGTGTCGGCTTTCTACTCGCCTCCGTGGCGCGAGACGAATGCATGCACCGCGGCAATCGAACAGCGCCTGGCGCACCTCGGCATCCCGAGGCGCATACTTGCCAGGGGCGACAGGCTTGCCTTTGGCGGTTGCGAGGTTGAGGTGCTCTGGCCGCCGGCAGGCGGTGCTGACGTTGTTCCGCCGCCGGTGGAGCTGAATGCGCACAGCCTTGTGCTTCTGTTGCGCTGCGGCGACGGCCGGGCGCTGCTGCCCGCCGACGTTACGGCCGCGGTGCTGTCCGCCCTGCGTGCCGGGGCCGTGGGGCTGCAGGCGGCCGTGCTCAAGATACCGCACCACGGCGGCCGTGATGCGTACTCGGAAGCGTTCCTGGCGGCAGTATCGCCTGCAATCGCAGTGCTGAGCGTGGGGGAGAACCCGTGGGGCAACCCTTCAGCGGAGGTCGTGGCTGCGTATGAGCGGCACACGCGTGTCATGCGGACCGACCGGGATGGCACGGTGCGCGTGCTGCTTGACGGCAGCGGGCGAGCGGTTATTGAATGACATTGGTATAGCCGTTCCGCCCGTACCATTCGGGATCGGCGCTCCACTTCACATTCCACACGCCGTCGAAGCGCGCGATGAGATTCGTCGGAAATTCCTTGATCCAGACGGGGCCCGAGAGAAGCGAGCCGTAGGCGTGTGAATCGGCGAACCAATGCTCCTTCCAGGGGACGAATGCCTTGTCCGTCTCCAGCTCGATGGACATCCATTTGCCCACCATCCCGCTGACGTCGCAGTAGACCGAGCGTTCCGACGTGGTGTCGACGGCGACCGTTGCGGCATGATACCCGTTCAGCGCGATGTGCAGCCGCTGGCCCATGCGCGCCATGCGGCTGTTGAACGCGCGGTATCTGAAGCAGAGCGTGGGCTGCTTGACGATGACGCCTGTCATGGCGCTCTTGCTGATGGCGCCCCAGCCTGTCTGGGACTTCGAGCCGGGCATGCGGTAGTAGAAGCCGTACGACAGGCTGCCCTGTCCCATGCGCTCGCGGCATTGCTTCCGCGCCGCCACCATGCCCGCCACGATGCACACGATGATGAGAATGACCGGGATGCCCTTGACGAACACCCAG
>JAAYZF010000439.1 GCA_012514975.1 bacterium | reverse complement strand
GCGATCCTCGTGCCGCTGTTCTTTGCCGTCATCGGGCTGAAGATCGACTTTCTCGAGCACTTTGATCCCCTGCTGCTGGGATTCATGCTCGTGGTGGGCATCGTGGGACGGTATGCGGGCGCATGGCTTGGCGTCACCCTCTCAAAACAGCCGCGCTCGATCAGGGTGCCGGTGTCGATCGGGCACCTGCCGGGCGGCGAGATGCAGATCGTGATCGGCATCCTCGCGCTCGAGTACGAAGTGATCACGCCGCCGGTCTTTGTGGCGATCGTGACGAGCGCGGTGCTTACGTGCATCATCATCGGCCCGCTGATGCGCTGGGCGCTGAACCGCGAGAAGAAGGGGTCGATCGCGCGGTTCCTCCCCGTGTCCATCCCCTTCATCGAGCTTGACGACAACGACAGCACGAACGCCATCAGCACGCTGTGCGTCGCCGCGGCGCATCACGAGCCTTCGCTCGACGCGGAGACTGTCTGGCGTGCCGTGCTCGCCCGCGAGGCGGACAAGACGACGGCGATCGAGAATGGCGTCGCCGTGCCCCACGCGCGGCTCGATCAGCTTGAGAAGCCGGTGATGATCTTCGGCAGAAGCGCCGCGGGCATTGAATGGAATTCGCCTGACGGCAGGCCCGCGCAATTTGTCTTCCTCGTGCTGACTCCCGAGGAGGGCGCCGACCTGCAACTCAACATCTTCCGCGCGCTGTGCATCGGCATGAGCCAGGAAAGCGTGCGCAGAGCCCTTCTTCGCGCGTCGCCCACGGATGAAATCACCTCCCTCCTCCAGCAGGCAATCGTGCGGGCGGAAAGCCGGTAATCGGTGATCGGTAATCGGTGATCGGTAATCGGTGACCGGCGCCCGTCGTGTGGGCATCCGCCAATGCGGTCTCACGGGGGATGATCGGTGAGCCCCGTCCCTTCCGTCCCTTTGGTCCTTTCCGTCCCTTGAATCTGTTGCGCCGTCGGCGCCACAGATTCAGAGATTCAGCAGATCGTCGTCGTCGAGCAGGCCGACGAGCGTGCCCGCCTTGTCCACGACGGGGAGCTGGCTGATCTTCCTCCTGTCGCGCATGAGCTGGACCGCCTCGACGGCCAGCTTGCCGGCGGGGATCGCGGTGGGCGACTTGGTCATGACCGACTCGACGGGGTGGTCGATCGCCTGCGAGTCCTTGAGGATCGCGCGGCGGAAGTCGCCGTCGGTGAAGATGCCGAGCAGGCTGCCCGCCTTGTCGACGACGCACGCCGCGCCGTTGCGCGTCTGCGTCAGCGCGATCACCACGTCGCGCACCTTGGTTGCCGGGGCGACTTTGACGAGCCGCTCGCCTGAACGCATCACATCGTCTACCTTGAGCAGCTTGCGCCCGAGGCTGCCGCCGGGATGAAGCTGGGCGTAGTCCTCGGGCGTGAAATTGCGGCGGTGAAGCAGGGCCATGGCAAGCGCGTCGCCAAGAGCGAGCTGCGCCGTCGTCGACGCCGTGGGCGCAAGGTTGAACGGGCACGCCTCGCGCTCGACCGCGGTGTCGAGCACGATGTCGCTGTGCTTTGCGAGCGTTGACTCGGGCGCGCCGGTGAAGGCAATGAGCTTCGCCCCGATCTTGCGGATGATCGGGAGCAGGCGGACCAGCTCCTCCGTCTCCCCGCTGTTCGACAGGGCTATGACGACGTCATCCTTCGTGATCATGCCGAGATCGCCGTGGATGGCCTCGGCGGGATGAACGGTGGTCGACGGCGTGCCCGTGCTGGCGAGCGTGGCAGAGATTTTCCTGCCGATGATGCCGCATTTGCCCATGCCGGTGACGGCCACGCGCCCCGTGCACCCCATGATCATCTCGACCGCGGCGTCAAACCGCCCATCAATCCTTGCGGCGATGGCCTCTACGGCCGCGGCTTCGAGCTCGAGCACCTGCTTCGCTGTCTGCTGGTATGAAGGCATGACGTGTGTGTTCAGCGTTAACCTGCGTGCAATTCGTACTACAGCGTCCGACGACGCTGTCTGGAGGGTCCCGCACGGCGGGATACCCGTCCGCCAGTGGGTGTGGCCGCGGGCCACACGCCGTTTGGAGGGCAGGCGTACCCGCCTGCCGCCAGTAAGTGTGGCCGCGGGCCACACGTGCGGCGGCCGGGTACGGCCGCCCTCCATGCCGCCGGCCATACGGCCGCAGTTTCCCGCTATCCGCGAGAAGCCTTGTCAACGGCCTGCAAGTGCTTGACCAGCGGCTCGAGCTCTCCCAGCGGCCAACTGTTCGGCCCGTCGCACAGCGCCTTGTCCGGCTGCGGATGCACTTCCATGAACAGCGCATCAACACCCGCTGCAACCGCCGCGCGCGCAAGCAGCGGCACAAACTCGCGCTGGCCGCCGCTGCACGTGCCTGCCCCGCCGGGCAACTGCACGGAATGCGTTGCGTCAAACACGACGGGCACACCCAACCCGCGCATGATGGCCAGCGCGCGCATGTCGACAACGAGGTTGTGGTATCCGAAACTCGAGCCGCGCTCCGTGAGAAGCACCTTGTCATTCCCCGTCGAGCGCACCTTCGCGACCGCGTTCATCATGTCGCCGGGCGCGACGAACTGCCCCTTCTTCACATTGACGATGCGGCCCGTTCTGCCCGCCTCGACCAGCAGGTCCGTCTGCCGGCAGAGGAACGCGGGAATCTGGATGATGTCGGCGACTTCGGCCGCGGGGGCCACCTGCGCGCATTCATGGACGTCGGTGAGGATGGGCATGCCGGTCTTCTCCTTCACCGCGCGCAGGATGCGCAGCCCCTCCCTCATGCCCGGCCCGCGAAAGTTGGAGACGGCGCTGCGGTTGGCCTTGTCATAGCTGGCCTTGAAGACGATGCCGATGCCGAGCCGCCCGGCCAGTGCGGACAGCGCGGCGGCGACGTCGAACACAAGCGCCTCGCTCTCGATCACGCACGGCCCGGCGATCAGCGCCAGGGGCTTTCCACCGCCGATCTCGACGGCGCCGGCTTTGAGAATCATGGTAGCCATCTTGGTCAGGCAGCTCAACTCATGTTGCACAGCTCAGGATGCTCGGCGAGTATGCGCTCGACGCGCGCCAGGTCCTCCGGCGTGTCAACACCGGGCGTCGGCTCGCCGACCTGGACGCAGTAGATGCGCATGCCATGCTCGAGCGCGCGCAGTTGCTCGAGCTTCTCCGTCTGTTCGAGGATGCCCTGGGGCAGCTTGGCGAAGCGTTTGAGCGCGGCGACGCGGTAGCCGTACAGGCCGATATGCCCGAGGAGCGGCCTTGCCCGCGCGCCATCGCGGTCGTACGGAATGGGCAGGCGCGAGAAATACAGCGCGAAACCGCGGCTGTCGAGCACGGCTTTCACGACAGTCGTGCTGGCCGCTTTCTCCGGCGACGCAAGGGGATAGACGAGCGTCACCCACTCTGCCTCCCGCGTGTCGCGCAACGCGGCGGCCGCGCGGTCGATGTACTCCGGCCGGATGAGCGGTTCATCGCCCTGGATGTTGATGACGAGATCGTCATCGCCAAGGCCGAGCGCGCAGGCCGCCTCAAGTATGCGGTCCGTGCCCGAGGGATGGTCGGCGCGGGTCATGAGTGCCGTGCCGCCGAACGCGGAGACCACATCGGCGATGCGCCGGTCGTCGGTGGCGATGCAGACGCGGTCAAGGAGGCGTGCCTTGCGCGCCCCGGCATGGACATGCTGGACGAGGGGGAAGCCGCGGAGCGGCGCCAGCGCTTTCGCGGGGAAGCGCGTCGAGCCGTAGCGGGCTGGAATGACGCCGGTGACCATCGTGTGCCGTGCGGCCGTCGTCACTTGCCGAGAAGTGCGTCGGCCGCCTCGCTCATATCCTCGACTATGTAGTGCGGCTCCACCCAGTCGGTATCCTCGAACCCCGGGCAGTCGGCGGTGGAGCTCAGAAGCACCGTGGTGCACCCGAGCTGCTTGCCCGTGCGCACGTCGCTCATCCGGTCGCCAATCACGGTGGACGCGTGGAGATCGATGTCGTGCGCGGCCGCAAACGCGCGCAGGCGTTGCGCCGTGAACTGATGCTGCTTGCCCGCCTCTTCTCCCTCCGGCGCAATGAACATCAGGCTCTCCGCGGGCAGCCCGCCGCGCACGAGCTTGCCCTGCAGATGCGCGCGCAGCAGCGGCAGATACGCCCCGTCCGGCGGATCCGCGCCCGGCTGGCAGACGGACAGCACGACCAGATACTTGCGTGCGCTAAACCGCCTGAGCGCCTGCGCTGCGTGCCGCTTGAAGACAAGCGACTCAACCTTCTCGAACACTCCGTGGTCTTCCACCAGTGTGCCGAACACATCAAGAAACAAGGCATGATGCTGCGCCATGGCCTTTCCTCCTCCCGGCGCCAGTGCAGGGCCGGGACGCTGCTGCTATGCTTTGACCACTTTGCCCGCGCGCAGGCAGCGGGCGCAGATGCGGACGTGTGCCGTGCCGCCCTTTTCCGTGCGGACTTTTACCCGCTGCAGGTTCGGCGAGAATCGGCGGGGCGTGATGCCTGTCGTGTGCAGGCCGATGCCGCCTTTCTTCTTCGGTATGCCGTGGCGGATGATCGTCTTGCCCGCCACCGGCTTCTTGCCACAGATTTCGCAAACGCGTGCCATACTGCTTACTCCCGTTATGTAGTTTCAGGTTACAGCTCTTAGTGTACCAAAAGCCCACTAGTATAGCAATCTGTCCCCCGTTTTGCAAAATCCGGCCAGAATAAATGCCCGCCCGGTACGTCAAACACTAGATGATACGGCACGGACCGCCGCCTTGCGCCTTGTCCCGGCCGGAATAACACACTGCAAATCAGCAGCTTGACATGCCCCCGGAATGAATGCCTCCACCAGCCGCCCGCCAATGGACGCAACGGCTTAATCAACCACCAATCCAAAGGAGAATCCATATGAAGAACAAAATCCTCATCGCTGTGCTCGCCTTCACGATGATCGGCGCCGTACACGTGTCGTTCGCCGGCGAAAGCGAACACACGGGCCGCGACAAGCACAGCGAAACCAATGCCGTCGGCAAGCTCAAAGGCCATGCCGCGGACAAGAAGGAGAAGAAGGAGAAGAAGGAGCACAAGGGCAAGAAGGAACGGAAGGAGAAGAAGGAGAAACAGGAGCACGACGAGAAGCCTTCCGCCCCGGAATCCACGGAAGCAGCGGAGTAATCAGCCCGTTGTGACGCAAAGAAACTGCCCCGGGGGCGCGCCCCCGGGGCAGTTTCTGTTCTGCATGCCAGTACCGCCCGGCCGGCATCGTGAATCCGCCGGAGCTGCCCGGCACATCCACTACCAGCGCTCGACCGCCGTCTGCACAATCTCCTTGGCGAGGTCGCCCATCGCGAGCTCGATCGCCTCGCGGCGCGTCTCCGTGAACTCCATGTCGGCGATGAAGCTGTACCTGCCAATGATGTTCTTCTCCGACCACACCGTGTTGCCGTTGAGCGCATTCTCCATCGACACATCGGCAGTGATGACGATGGCATATTCGAGGGGCAGGCCCTTGAGCCGGTCGTTCTGCTTCCGGTCGACATAGCGGACCGAGTTCATGTCGATTGAGTTGATCATGACATGAAGGATGCCGTCGGCTTCATCAGCGGTCGGGACGACCTCATACGTCTGCTCCCTGGTGAACTCGCTGATGATGATGTTGACGCCCTCGGTGCTGAGATGCGGCTCGCGGGTGCGGTTGCCGATGCGGGGGATGTGAAGCTTCTTGATGCTGTCGCGCCGCTCGGGCGAGCCGAAGCGGTAGCCAAAGACCGACAGGCCCTCCTTCTCGACCGGTTTCTCCCCCTCGGTGACCGTCGTGGTCTTGCAGCCGAAAAGGAACAATGCGGCGAAGCAGGCGCAGCAGAGCGTGGTGAACGTTCTCATCGTGTCCATTCCTTGCACAATCGTGTTCGACCCGGCTTCCTCCACGAAGCCATTCAAGCGGGCACACGCCGCCGTCATTCAGCGCTGCGGAGAAGGCGTCGGCAGTAATCAATTCGGAAACTGACCACGTCGGTCTCCCAGCCGGGCGCCTTCTTCTGCAGGGCGAGCAGCCGGTCGAGCGCGGCGCCGTAATGCTCCTTGGCAATGTTCTGCAACCCCTGCTGGCGCGCCGCATCGCCGCGCTGCACGGAATAATATGCCGAGGCAAACTCCTTCCGCAGCGTGTCCTCGTCAACTGCCGACTGCTGCGCCGCCGCCTTCTCGTCCATCTCGGCCCGGCGTACCGTCCCGGGCGACGGAATGACACGGGCGCGCCACTGGCCTTCCGAGCTCTCGCTTTGCATCACCGCCGCGTCGCGCAACTGGCGCGTCTCGATCGCCCGCTGCTGCTCACGCGCCTGCTGCGCCGCAAGCTCCTCCTGAACGCGTACATCCTCCTGCGCCGCCTTCGTCTGCTGCTTCACCGTCGAGGCCGCCTCCGTCGCCATTGCCGAGATCGTCTCTTCCGCCGGTTTCACCGCCGCGGCCTGAACCTTCGGCGTGATCGCGATCGTCTGTTCGGCCGACGAGGACGCCGTTGACGACGATGAAACCGTCGTGCGCGGCCTGCCCGTGCCAATCGTCCCGACCGATACAGGCGTCGCAGGAGCCACGGGCGTTGCAGAAACTGCCGGCGTTGCGGGCGCTGCTGGAACTGCCGGCGTTGCCGCCGCCGGCTTCTCCGCCCCGCCAATCGTGACAGTGAGGCCGTCGGCCGACGCAGTCCTTGTCACCGGTGTCGCCGCCGCCGCGGGGCTCGCAACCGGCGTTGCTGCCGCGACCGGCTGCGGTGCCGGTGATGCCGGCGTGAATGTCGAGATCACCGCATCGCGCGGCGCCGCGGCCTGCTCAGGGATGTTCGCCTTGTTCAGGAATACGTCGAGCCGACGCAGTGCCTCGGCTTCGCTCGGAGAGAGATTGGTGAACACCGTCGAGTCGCTTGCCGCGGCTGCTGCGGGCGCGCGCTGGGCGCTCTGCGCAACGGCCGCACGCGTGGCCGGCTGTTCCACGACGGCAACGGGACCCGACGGCGCGGGAGTCTCGATTGCCGCCGGCTGCGCCACGACTGCCGCGGGAGCAGGCTGCGCGGCTCGCGTTACCGGCGTCTCCGGCTCGAATTCGTAGCTGCGCGACTCGCTCGCCACGGTCGCCGGCGCCGCCGGCGATTGAACCGGCAGCGGCGCGGGCACGGGCGCCGCTCTCTGCGCGGGCGCTGGCGCGGGCGTCTCAGACAGCGCGAGGCCCGTGACAGGCTCCGCCTGCGCAGCCTGCGGCGCGTACCCGGCGCGCACGCCTGATGCCGCCGTTGCGGTGCGTTCCTTGCGCTCAGGCTCGAGCGAGCCGACGGCTGGCTCGGGCACCGAAACACCCGATGCGGCGCGCGCAGCCTTGGGCGACCTTGCAGCCTCGGCCTGCTGCTGCTGCCAGGCGATCCGCGTCGCCTTCTTGCGCTTCGCTTCCTCGATGTAAATCTCCTTCATCTGCTTCTTCAGGTCCGCCTGGCCGGCCGGCGTGCTGACAAGCTCGCGCACACGGGCGTTGCTCATCGTGCGCTTGCGCTCGGCCTCCCGCGCGCTCGGCGTGGGCACGGGCGGAGGAGGCACGGGCGCGTACGCCGTCGCCTCGGCGGGCGTTGGCGAGAGCGGCTTCTCGAGATCGGTCTGCTGGGCAAGCTTCGCCTTCTCCGCGGCCTCCCGCACGGTGACGTCTGCACGCACCGTCTCGAGCTGCGCGATGGTGCCGGCCTGCTCGACCGTGACGGGCTCGGCGTCGCCGATGGCGGTGATGTTGCCAAGATGCGTCCTCGCCTGCCCGGCGTACGTGGTGTCAGGATACTGCTCGATCACCTCCTTGAACGCGATCTCGGCCGCCCTTGGCGCGCGGATGTTCTCGTAGAACGTTGCCATGCGGAACAGCGACGCAGCCTTCCGGTCGCGCAGCTCGGCAATGTAGCCCCGCGCCTCCGGCACCTTCGGCGACGACGGGAACTCGTGGATGAACTTGCGGAACGACGCAATCGCGTCCGTCGTCGCCGTCTGGTCGTATTCCATGTCGCGCGACACGAGATAGTCCACATACCCGAGGTCGAACGCGGCATCGTCGATGAGCTGCGACGTCTGGTATTTCTGGATCACCTTCCGCAGCTCCTCCTTCGCCGAATCGTAGTCCTCGTCGCCAATGTAGGCCTGGGCGAGCGAGTACTGGGCCGCCGCGGCGTATTCGCTGTACGGCGCGTTCAGGAGGATTTTCTGGTACACCTCGATCGCCTGGTTGTACGACTTCGTCTTGAGGAAATGATTGCCGATCCTCATCTGGTTGCGCGTGATCACCGGCAGCTTGTCGAAATTCTTGTGCTCGTCCCAGATCTTCTGGTAGGCCTCGAATGCCGCGTACGGGTCGCCGAGGTTGTTCTCGCACTGCGCGATGTACTCGAGCCCGCGCACCGCCTGGGGCGCCTTGGGATGCTCCTTCTCGAGACTGCGGAACTGCTTCAGCGCGGTCTTGTAGTCGCCCTGCTGAAATGCCGCGCGGCCCGACGTGTACAACGCCTCCGCGCTCGGCGGCTCTTCTGCGGCAAACGCTGCTGCGGCGTATGCAATGAGCGCGACACAGCCCGCGTGGACGGCGAAACGAATGACAGGCGTTTTCATGAGGCTTGCTGGGCGACGAGATTAGTTGACGCACCGCTGAGCCGCATGAGCTTCTCCCGCAGCCCGTCGGCAAGCGAGCCGAACTGCGAGTCGCGGAACGTCTGGTCCCACGCCTGCAGCTCATCCCAGGCCTCGCCATAGCGCTTCGTGGCAACAAGCAGGCTCACCAGCTCCAGCTGCGCGGCGGCAACGGCGTAATGATTCCGGTCATAAAGCAACTGGCGGCGCAGCACGGTCTCCGCGTCGCTGTAGTTCTCAAGCTCGATGTAGCACTTCGCCACCGACAGCAGCGCCGCCGGCACAAGAAAATCCTTCGGATATTCCGCGACAAGCCGCTGGTAATACCCGATCGCCGCCTGGTAGTTCGTCTCCATGATCGCCACCCGGCCAAGCTCAGCCAGCGCCGCCGGCGCGGCAAACGTCCCGCCGTACGCGCGTACCACCCCCTCGAGCGCATCAGGCGTCCGCGCCTGCGCAAGCGCAAGGCTCGCCTTCTGCGGCACAGTCTCCTTCCGCGAAAAATGGTAGGCCACGGCGATGATCACCACCGCCGCTATGCACACGCCCACCACCACCTGGCGCCAGTGCTTCTGGATTTTCGCGAGCTGGTGGACGATGTACTCGGCTATCGGATCGTGCTTCAGTTCTTCGCGGTTGATGTCGGCCATGAAGGTGAACCCGTCGGGTGAATGGTCAGGAAAATGCCGCGGGCATCATCGTGCCCTGGCTATCAGTTCCTCTGCATTGTTGTAACACTGGTCAATCTCGTCAAGCGTCAGCCCCGCGCCGCGCGCAAGCCGCTCCGCATCCTTCCGGCGCAGCATGTTCGATGGCCCGTGCGTGTCGGTGTTGATCACCAGCTTCGCCCCCGCCGCACGCGCCGTCGCGGCCACGTGACCGTTCGAGTACGAATGCCCGCTCCGCGTCGTGATCTCGATCAGCACCCCGCGCTCCGCCGCAAGCTGCGCGTCCTCCGCCGACAGCAGGCCCGGATGCGCAAGTATGTCCGCGCCGCCCTTGATCGCCGCGTAGTTCGTCCCCTCGGCCGTCGGCTCGACTAACGTCTCACCATGTACCACGACGATCTGCGCGCCGGCGTGCCGCGCACGCTGGATCATCTCCGGTATCAGAATCGGCGGTACATGCGTCAGTTCGACGCCGACAAGCACGCGGATATTCAATACCGCGTTCAACTGGTCCGCCGCGGTGCGCACGTGCGAAACCACAAACGAAAGGTTCGACGCGTCCACATGGTCCGTCATCGCTATCCCGCGATACCCAAGGTCAACCGCCCGGCGCACCAGTTCCGACGGTATCAGATCGCCGTCGCTGAACAACGTGTGTGTGTGAAGGTCAATCATTGGGAACAACGTTCATCGTTCATCGTTCGTCGTTCATCGCTCTCGTCGTCGATAATCGATAGTCAATGGTCAATGATCATTGATCCGTCGTCCTCGCCCTCGAACGCGGCGAGCCCCGCCCAACGGGATGCTCGCCGTCCCTTCCCATTGCCGGAGGGATGGCCAGACGACTCTCACCAAATCCCCGTCGTCACCCTCGATCCCGCCGTCACCGTCCGTCCATCGCCCAAGAGATGCAGTTCTCCCGTTCTCCGTGACTCTGTGGTTCAACCGGGTCGTCCCATTCTCGTCACACCATCTCCGGCCATCCGGGGCGGAACCTCGGGAAATGGTATCCTCGGCCGGAGTCGAACCGGCGACCTACGGTTTAGGAAACCGTCGCTCTATCCAACTGAGCTACGAGGACAAAAAAGCATCCCCACGTGGAACCGTTCCACAATTCAACAGATTATACCAAAACCCCCCGCAAGGGTCAAACCTGACCCGCTCCGTTCACTTTCGCGGTGCGGAAACGGATGCTCCGCGCCTGTTTGGACCATGCACTCCCGGCGCGACGACCGGATGCAGACGCCGATCCCGCCGTCCCGCCTGGATCGGCAAGTCAAAGTCAAAGTGGCTGATCCCGCCCCGCGGGATTGGCAAGTCAAAGTCAAAGTGGCTGAGGCTAAAGCCCTCCGAAGGCTTCCGCCTGAAGGCGGTACTCTGACGCAAAGACGTCAGCCACATTCCTCCTGCCCAGAGACGTTTTGCGTGAAGCCCGGAGATGACCCCGACAACGATGCCGAGGGGGAACCGGGGTCGGGTGAAGCAGGGACCGGAAAGGGCACCGCTATCGATGAAGTCCTCGATCGCAAAGCCAGGATCAAGGTGCTGCAGGAGCTCGCTGGCCAGCTCACTCCTGAGCAGAAGGCCGAGTTCAAGGCGAAGTATCCCAACGGGACCAAAGGACTCAGGGGTACTGTACTGGCCAAGCTAGAAACGGAGATGCGAGATGCGGTGGGGCGGCAGGAGTTGGCGGAAGCGGCTTGATGAAAGAAGGGCGACCACGGGGATGGTCGCCTTTTCTCAAGGCGTTGGAGGCGTGGGTGTTAAGTCCTCCACTGTTCATCGACGTGCTACTGCACCTGACCATTACGCTCATGCTGCCCCACACTGGATGTGCATCGAGACACTATAAATGCGTGTGTGTTTCTCTTCGTCACGGCTCCATTATTCCTGTACAACGTAGCAGGACGTCCACATAGGACGGGATGTCGTAGTAGACTTTCCACATCCAGAAGAGCATCTGACAGATGACTATGATTAGCACAGCAAATCGTCTGCTTGCCACGGACCTGGCAAGGGTCCATACTGCAGAGACTACAAACGCCATAGACACAAACACATCACTCACTCCACCCGTTGGTATAAGTGCCAGGAAGGTAGTGTTGAGCGCAAGCAAGACCACGTCCAGAGGTGCAAACTGGGGCTTCTTTGTGCAGCGACACATAGTGTCCTCCCGCTTTTGCCCATCATCTACTTCTCGGATTTCTTGGACGATTGACGTGCAGCATATCTCTCATTCTCCCATTTGTCGAACTCCTTCTGACCCATTTTCGAGATCAGTACCCCACGGGACGCCGACCAGAGCTTGGCAACATCCTTCATCTCTTTC
>JAAYZF010000438.1 GCA_012514975.1 bacterium | reverse complement strand
CATGGAAGACTGCATCATGCGCTCGCCGCTCATCCTGTGGTGCGGCAGGAGCGCCGGCGAAGATCTGCTGCAGAGCGGCCCGGTGACGAGCCTTACCGAGCATGTCGACATCGCGCCGACCATCCTCGACCTCCTCGGCATCAAGCCCGACTGGGGCATCCACGGCGAATCACTCCTGCCCATCGCCACAGGCAGACGGCGCAAGGAAGCTGTGTTCGCCGACGGCGGGCACGAGGCCGGGATGCGCGGCCGCTTCTCGTTTAAACCGGAAGGGCGCGACGGCACGCCGAAGAAGCTCAATGGCAAACAGCTCACCTACCAGCAGTGCCCCGACTCGATGGCGCGAACCAAGATGGTGCGCACCGAACGCTGGAAACTCGTCATCCGCGAAACAGGCGGCAACGAGCTCTACGACATGCAGGCCGACCCGTGGGAACTCAACAACCTCTGGAATGACTATCCCTCAAATCCAATACTGCGGGACGCTGTGTTGGATTTGCAGCAGAAGATGATCGAGTGGTGCCTTCGCACCGACACCGACCGGCCGTATCAGGAACAGGTGGGGGCATAGACCGCTCGGAAAAACGGGGTCAAAAAACGGGGTCAGGCCCCAAATTGTGAATTCGGACTCGCCAAGGAAGAACGGGGTCAGGCCCCAAATCGTGAATTCGGACCTGCCAAGTCCTTGTTCAGACCGGTCATCGGCTATCAGTCGCGCCAAAGCAGATCATGTTAATTCACAATTTGGGGCCTGACCCCGCCAATGAGAATTTGGGGCCTGACCCCCGAAATCTGTTGAATCATCCAGGAGACATGCCATGCCAACTGCAGCGAAACACCCGGCGAATCTCATCCGTGAACGCGGCGCGTCAACCAGCGGCATCAATCTCGGCGGCATCGGCACTGGCGGCGTCGAGCTGTGGCCCGATGGCCGTCTCCATTTCTGGAACATCGCCAACTCGATGCCGTGGTCCAGTTACCACAAGATCGACGACCCGGCCATCGTGCCCCACCTGGTCGACCCGATCCAGCCCGCGGTGATGGATGCCGATTTCATGATCCGGATCAAGGAGCCGGGCAGACGGCCCGCGTATCGCTGGTTGTTCACGGGCTACGGCCTCGCGTGCGGCACGGCATCGCATTTCTTCAGGCATCACAAGTATTTCTTCATCAAGGGATTTCCGGAGATCGAGTACCGCGCCGAGTATCCCTTCATTCACCTGCGGTACATTGACCCCAGCCTTCCCATCGAGCTCTCGCTACGCGCATGGACGCCGTTCATTCCACGCGATGTGAAGAACTCGAGTCTGCCGGGCGCGTACTTTGACTTCACCGTGAAGAACAAGACGCGCAGGCAGGTGGATGTGTCGATCATCTGGCAGATGCAGAACATCAGCGGCTATGCCGCGCCGGCGGTGACGCAGAAACACGTGCAGCTCCGACGCGACGGCGCAGAGATCGTGCAGATGATGGGCAGCCTCGCGGCGCCCGAGCATGACACGAGCGGCGACATGGCCATCTGGGCAAAGCCGCAGCGCGGGCAGAAGGCGACGGCGGTTTCCGCGAATCCGTACATGCAGAACCTGATCTGGTCGATTCATCTGACGGGCGGGTTGAGCGGCCCGTTGATGCCCGAGCGACTGAAGCACGAGGAGCTGAACGAAACACCGCGCCCCGGCGCACCAAACAAGGGCTGGCTGGCGATGCAGCAGCAGGTGCGCGGAAACGCAACTGCGGCGATGAGTTTCGGTCTCGCGTGGTTCTTCCCGAACCATTACTCGATCCGTGCAACGCGCGTGGGCCACATGTACGAGAACTGGTTCGGCAGTTCGGCCGACGTGGCCGCCTATCTTGCGAAGCGGCGTGACGCGCTGCTCGAGCAGTCGGCGCTGCTGCCGAGCGAGCTGATGCGGTCATCCCTGCCTGAGACTTTGAAGCTCGCGCTGCTCGACCAGTTGAGCACGGTGACGAAGTCGTCGCATTTCATCAAGAACGGCCGTGTCGGCGTGCAGGAAGGCCACGGCTGCTGCGCGTTCAACACGGTTGACGTCGATCACTATGCATCGTACGCGCTGTCGATCCTCTTCCCGTCCTTGCGTGAGAAAATCATGGAGATGCACACGTCGATGGCGCATCCGCTCAACGGCAAGATCAACCATGGCCCGCCCGCAACGGTCGAGGAACTGCCTGCAGGCGGCGACGACAGCGGCGGCTACAACCGCTGGGACAACTGCTGCCAGTACACGCTCCAGCTCTACCGCGACGCCAAGTGGTCGGGCAACCGCGCGATGATCGACGCCGCCTATCAGACGGCGCGGCGGGCGATGAAGCTTGTTGCCGACCTTGACTTCTACGGCATCGGCCTGCCCTACATCGAGGGCGGCATCACGTATGACCATTGGGACATGCGCGGCGTTGTCGGCTACATGGCGGGCGTGTATCTCGCGGGCCTGCGCGCGCTCGAGGATATGGCCGGGATTGTCGGCGACGCAGAGACGCAGACATGGGCGCGCGAACGGTTCGACGCGGGCGTACGCGCGTTCGAGGAATACCTCTGGAACGGCACCCAGT
>JAAYZF010000437.1 GCA_012514975.1 bacterium | reverse complement strand
GCGAAGCTCCTCGCGGCCGAATGCGGCATGAAGGTGGCCGAGACGAAAACGGGCAGCGCCGGCGCGTATGCCCACCTCATCCGCGTCGAGGCAAAGGGCAACGGCGGGTCGAAAGTCTCCGCCGCCGCCACCATCTTCGGCGACGAACAGCAACATCCCCGCATCGTCCGCGTGAACAACTACCATGTCGACGCGCTGCCCGAGGGCTACCTGCTCATCCTCGTCCACCGCGATGCCCCCGGCGTCATAGGGAAGATCGGCACCGTGCTCGGCGACGCAAGGGTGAACATCAACCGCATGACCTGCGACCGCCTCAAACCGGGCGAGACCAACGTCGGCGTGTTCAGCGTCGACCAGGACGTCACGCCCGACGTGCTCGAAACGATCAACAAGATTGACGGCATCCTCGAGGCGATTCGCATCGCCCTGTAACCCCGCTGCTGAGGCAGCGGGTGTATAGGACTTATAGGACCTATAGGACCTATAGGACCTATTACCGATCACCAGTCGTCGAAATGGCTGACCTGCGCGAGATAGACACCGCCAAGCCCGTGCCGCGGCACGTTGCCATCATCATGGACGGCAACGGGCGCTGGGCCCAGCAGCACAAGCTGCGTTCGAGGCTCCAGGGCCACGAAGCCGGCGCGGAAAGCGTCCGCGCGGCACTGCGCGCGTGCGATGCGCTTCACGTGCGCTATCTCACGCTCTTCGCCTTCTCGTATGAGAACTGGAAGAGGCCGAAGGACGAGACAGACGGGCTGATGCGCCTGCTCAGCCGCTTCATCGAGGATAACATCGGCGAGTTGATGGAAAGGGGCATCCGCCTGCGCGCCATTGGCAGGCTCGACCTGATGCCCGCTGACACGCGCGCCGTGCTCGACGCCGCGATCGCCCGCTCGCGCGGGAATGCAAAGCTGGACCTTGTCCTCGCATTGAGCTACGGCGCGCGGCAGGAACTGGTGGACGCGGCGCGCAGCATCGCTGCCGCGGTGCAGGAAGGCGGGCTCTCCCCGGCAGCCATCACCGAGCAGACCATCGCCTCCCGCCTTTACGCGCCCGACGTGCCCGATCCTGACCTGTTGATCCGAACGAGCGGCGAGTTCCGCGTCAGCAACTTCCTGCTCTGGCAGATTTCCTACACGGAGCTGTACGTGGCGCCCGTGCTGTGGCCCGACTTCCGCGAGGAACACTTCTACGACGCCGTACGGGACTACCAGCGGCGCGACCGCCGCTATGGAGGACGCTGAGATGCTGGGCCACCGGATACTGAGCGCCGCATTCCTGATCATGGCCCTGACGGCCATTGTCATGGCGTCGCGCGGCTGGATGACCATTTTCGTGCCCACGGCCGTGTCGCTCATGGCCGTGGTCGGCCTGCTCGAGTTCTACCACTTGATGGAACAGCGCGGATTCCAGCCGCTGCGGCGCTGGGGCGTCTGCTTCTCCGTCGCGTACATCTTCATCATCTACTTCGTCTCGCTCAAGACCATACCGCCCTTCGAGGAGGCGGCGTTGATGCCCGTCTACGTCGCGATCATCAGCGCCGCGGTCATCATCGTCTTCAGGGCGAACATCAGCACCGCGCTCAGCACGCTGGCAAGCACGCTGGCCGGCTTTCTCTACGTGACGTGGCTGATCGCGTTCTGCCTGCGGATCGTGCTGTGGCGCGGAGCGGAGAAGATGGACGGCCGGTGGTTCTTCCTGTTCTTCATCGCGACGGTGAAAGTGTCGGACACGGCCGCGTATTTCATCGGGACGTGGCTGGGCAGACACAAGCTCGCCCCGTCGATCAGCCCCAAGAAGACCATCGAGGGCAGCATCGCCGGCGCGGTCGCCTCGATGGCGACGGGGGCCGTGCTGGCCGTGTGCCTGCCCGTCGTAAGCGGCGTGTTCCATGACTGCGGCGAGTTCATCATCGACGGCGCGGGCAGGTGGCTCGCCGCGCTGCTCGGCGCCGTGGCGGGCCTGCTCCTTGGCGTGCTCGGCCAGATCGGCGATCTTGCCGAGTCGCTTTGGAAGCGCGACGCGGCGGTGAAAGACTCGGGCGGGTACATCCCGGGCATGGGCGGCGTGCTCGATGTCGTGGACAGCCTTCTGTTCACCGCGCCGCTTATGTATCTGTTCATGAAATTCTTCGACTGGCTGCAGCAGATGATACACGCATGAACCGGCAACTGGCTACATGGTTCGCCGCGGTGGCGGACGCCGCGGCCATCGTCCTCGCAGTGGCGGGCGCACGGGCGTTCATGCTTGGCAGCATGGCCGCTGACGCGGCAGGGCCGCAGTGGGCGCCCGAGCGCTACTGGCTCGCCGGGTGCGCGGCCGCGCTGCTCTACGCGCTCTTCGCTGCCATCACCGGCATGTACAGCACAGACCGGCAGCCCGACCGCGCGCGCCTGCCCCTGATCAACCTGGCCATGGTGGCCACGTGCCTCGTCTTCGGCTTCATCGTGTGCCGCAGGTTCGAGGAATTGTTCGACGGCGAGCAGATGCTCGCCCGCCGCGTTCTCGTCCTCGCCGCCGTGGCCGTCTACATCGCCACGACGGTCGTTCACTACTGGCTCGGCTGGCTGGCGCGCGGCGCCGCCGGCCAGCACCCCCGTCAGGAGCATTGACATGGTGGTCGTCACCGGAGGAGCCGGCTTCATAGGCAGTTGCTTCGTCTGGAAGCTCAACCAGATGGGCGTCGACGACGTCATCATCGTCGACCATCTCGGCACAGGCGAGAAATGGCAGAACCTTGTACACCGCACCTTTGCGGACTATCTCGACAAGGACGAATTCCTTCCGCGGCTCGAACGGGGGGATTTCAACGAGACGGTCGACGCGATCGTCCACGCCGGCGCGTGCAGCGCGACAACCGAGCGCGACGCCGACTACCTCATGGCGAACAACGTGCAGTACAGCAAGGCGCTCGCCTCGTGGGCCGTGGCGCACGGCAAACGCTTCCTCTATGCCAGCAGCGCGGCAACCTACGGCGGCGGCGAATGCGGCTACTCGGACGACGACGCCGTCACGCCCCGCCTCAGGCCGCTGAACATGTATGGCTACTCGAAGCAGCTCTTCGATCTCTGGGTCCTGCGCAACGGCTACCATGACAGGGTCACCGGGTTCAAGTACTTCAACGTCTTCGGCCCCAATGAATACCACAAGGGCGACATGCGCAGCGTGATCCACAAGGCGTACCCCGTGGCGCGCGACGAAGGCGTGATGCGCCTGTTCACCTCGCTCGACCCGCGGTACGCCGACGGCGGGCAGATGCGCGACTTTGTCTATGTCAAGGATGTCGTCGAGGTCATGGCCTTCTTCTGGCAGCATCCGGACAAGACGGGCATCTACAACATCGGCACCGGGACCGCCCGGCCGTGGAACGACGTCGCCCGCGCGCTCTTCCGCGCCATCGGCGTGGACGGCAGGATCGAGTACACGCCCCTGCCCGGCCACCTGCGCGACAAGTACCAGTATTTCACGGAAGCGGACCTGGCGAAGCTGCGCCGCGCCGGATGCGCCCACGCCTTCATGTCCCTCGAGGACAGCATCGCCGATTACGTCAGGAACCATCTTGTCAAGGGCGACCCTTACCTTTAATCGGGAAATATGCTACCATAGTATGCTATTCATATGCCGCGGCTTTTGAACAACAGGACCGTGTTGGAGTACGATGACGGAACCAGGGTGGATGTGCCGCCCGGAGTGGACACGCTTCGCTGCCCGAAATGCGGCGCGCACGTCCCCATCCGTGAGAAATCACACGGATGCCTCATCACGTGGTTCGTAATCCTTCTCGTCATCATCCTCGTATGGGTGATCCTCGAATTTGGACGATAGCGCCTCATGGACAGCAGGTTTTTTCTTGGCATCGACATCGGGTCGACGACCCTCAAGGCAGTCCTTGTCTCTGACAAGGGCAAGGTGCGCCACACCCTCTACCAGCGCACCCGCCCCCTTCCCGACGCGCAACTGACGTGTTCCGGCCAGTGCCACTACTGCGGCAAGTGCAACCTCGGCGCCCTCACCGCCACCATCGACGAGTTCCTCGCCACCGCCGGCGTGACGCGCAGGCAGATTCCCTGCACCGTCGTCACCGGCAGCCAGGTCGTCGATGAGCTCAGCCGGTTCATCCAGTACGACATCTTCGTCAGCGAAGTCTCCGCCCACGTTGCCGGCGCGCGCCACTATTACCCCGAGTGCAAGGCCATTCTCGATGTCGGCGGCCAGGACAGCAAGGCCATGCTCTACAACGAACACATGAGCATGTGGATGTCCAAGATGAGCGGCATCTGCGCCGCCGGCACCGGCGCCTTCCTCGACAGCGTCGCCGCAAAGCTCAACGTCCCCGTCGAGGACATGGCTGAGAAAGTCAACTACGATTCAGACCTCGAAGTCTCCTCCATCTGCGCCGTGCTCAGCGCCACCTCGGTCAACAAGTTCAAGAACCGCTATCCCATGGGCGACGTCCTCGCCGCCGCATGCCGCGCGCAGGCACGCACCGTCATGTCGGGCGTCGGCGAGATTTTCCTTGACTACAAGGGGCCGATTGTCTTCCAGGGCGGCGTGGCCTCCAACCGCGCGGTGGCCTATTATCTGCACGAGATCACGGGCAACGAGGTCGTCATCCCCGAATTCCACCAGGTGATGGGTGCGCTCGGCGCCGCATGCATCGCGAGTGAGTACTCGAACCTCAAGGAGACGCTCAGCGCCGCCCGGGCCTTCGACGCCCATGGCCGCTTCCGCATGACGATCCCCGAGCTGCACGGCGTGATCGAGGCGATCAGGGACAAGGGGCTCGCGCGCGAGCTGTTGAAACTCAAGGACAAGCTCATCACGCGCGTCGGCGACGACGGCGCCGTGCGCCTCGGCATACCCGAGTTTCAGCAGATAAAGAGCGCGTTCACGGACGCAAACCTCGCGCGGGAGTTCGGCAAGCTGATCGATTCACTCGGCGCGCGGCGCTCGATGAGCAAGTCCGTTGCCATGCGCGCCAACCTCACACGCAGCGAATTCCTGTCCCGCAGCGGCGCGCCCATGGTCTGGCGCAACCTCTTCTTCCCCGCCGAGATTCTCAACGCGCTCGGCGTGCGCATGCTGACGCTCGAAACGTACGCCGCGCTCCGCGCACGCAGCAGCCGCAAGCTCCGCCAGTTCTTCGACCACGCGGCGTGCAAAGGCTTCTCGGCCGAGACATGCTCATTCCTCCGCGTGCTCGAGGGAGACGACCACCTGCCCGCGGCGGATTTCGCCGTCACCACGACCGAGCCGTGCCAGCAGGGCGAGCGCATCTTCGCCGACCTCGTGCGCGGGCACGGCGCCGACGACCGTTATTTCACGCTCCACACCCCCTTCCACCACGATGACAACGCCGTCGAGCATATCGCCGCCGGCCTCGAGGAATCCGTCAGGCGCATGGAAGCCTCGCTCGGCCTTCGCATGGACATGGGCCGACTGAAAGAGGCCTGCACGCTCTCGAATGAGGCGCGCGACCTCTCGATCAGATGCAATGAGCTCCGCTTCACCAGCCCGCCCCTCATCCGCGGCACCGAGGCAATCCTCCATGCCATCATCTTCTCACAGCTCTGGGGCAAACAGGAGTTCGTCGACCTCCAGCGCCAGTTCCTCTCCGAGCTCGAAGAACAGCATGATGAGATCTGCCGACACCTCCGACGCGATGACACCCACCGCCTCGTCTGGCTCCATCTCCCCCCGTTCTACAGCTCGCGCCTGATGGATTACATCGAGATCACCTGCAACGCGCCCATCGTCTTCGAGGAGGTCAATTTCGTCGCCTGGGATGCGCTCGACCCCGAGGACCCCTATCGCAGTCTCGCACGGAAACTCCTCACCGTCGGCTTCCTCGACCCGCGTCTGCGCGTCGAGCACATCCGCGACAAGGCCCGGCACGCCGCCATCACCGGCTGCATCCTCTACAATCACGGCTTCGGCCGCTGCTCCATGTCCGACAGCAGCTTCATCAAGCACCTGCGCGAGGAGCTGAAGAATGTCGGCATCCCCCTGCTCGTCCTCGATGGCGACTGCCTGGATGAAACCACCGACCCGTGCAGCACCTATACCAAGGTGCGCGCGTTCACCGAAGCCCTCAACGTCAAGAAATACGGCAACCCCTTCGGCCAACGCATCGCCCGCCGCGGTACTGCATAGGTCCTCGGACGTGCACACCTATCCGGCAAACGCGCCCGCGCCAAGCCGGCGCACGCATTCGCCGAATGTCTCCTCAGCGCCGCTCCGCCGCGAGAGATACGCATCGATGATCCGCCGGACCACAGTGACGACGTCGCCCGCCGGGACCACGCACACAGCCTGCGCGATCCGCCCCGCACCGGCGAGCGACCCGCCCAGGCACACCTCGTACGCCTCCTCGATGCCCGCGCCGCCCTTCCGGCGAAGACCGCGCAGCCCAATGTCGGCCACCCAGTGATGCGCGCAGGAATTCGGGCACGCGTTGACGTGAATGCGCACCGGGCCGACACGCTCCCAGTACTCCCTGTCCTGCACGAACGCCTCGTGCAGCAGTCTGTATGCCGCGGGCGCGTTCGTCGCCGCAAGGCGGCACAGCGTCGTGCCCGCGCACGCCACCACGTCCGGAAGCCGCTCGAACCCGTCGATGCCGAATCCCCCGCGCGCCGCTGCGGCGCGCAGCGCCTCGACGCCCCCGGCAGGCACGCCGGGTATCTCGACGTTCTGCCGCGCCGTGAGCTGAAGCGAGCCGTCGCCGTACTCGCGCGCCCATCCCGCAAGCAGGCGCGCGGATCCGAATGACAGCTCTCCGCGCGCGACCATCAGGCGCACGACGTGCAGCCCCGGCTGCCGCTGCGGTACGACTGCCTGGCCGTCGACGAATGCCGGCGCCACCGCAGCCGGCCCGGCCGACCGCTCGATGCGCTCGATGCCCTTTGCGCCCCGCTGCCGCAGCTCCTCGAACACAAGGTCCGCGAACTTCTCCACTCCAAGCTCGTCAACAATGATCTTCAGCCGCGCCAGCGCACGCGACCGGCGGTTGCCGCGCTGGCGGTGAATCTCGACCGTCGCGCGCGTGACATCGGGCACAAGGTCTTCAGGCACCCAGTCGAATACCGCCTTCGCCATGCACGGACGTGCGCCAAGCCCGCCGCCCGCATGCCATTTCCACCCCGTCTCCTCCCCGCCGTCCGCGCCGCGGCGGACGACCGGGTGCCACCCCTGGCAGTTCATCAGCGTCTGTCCGCACGCGCGGCCGCAGCCGCTCACGCTGATCTTGTGCTTGCGCGGCAGGTTGCGCTGCCGGTCGCGGAGCTCCGGGTCGTTGGCGATCGTGAGGAGCATCGGCCGCACATCCTTGATCTCGTGCGGGCAGATGCCTTGAAGGGGGCACGTCACCACGTTGCGCGTCACGTCGCCGCAGGCATTCTTCGTGTCGAGTCCGGCTTCCTTCATCCCCTCGAGGATTTTCCACAGGTCTTCCCTGCGCACCCAGTGGAACTGGAGCGTCGAGCGCGTGGTAAGCGTCAGCATGCCCCGCGCGAGCTGCGCGGCAAGATCGGCGGCGCGGTCGAGTTGCGCGGCCGTGATGCGCCCGCCGGGCACGCGCACGCGGAGCATGAAGAACCCCTCTTGCGGCTGCTGGTAGATGCCGCTCCATTTGAACATCGAGAGTTCGCCGGGCGAGAGCTGGTCGGGGGGCCTGCGGGCGATGTCGTTTTTGAAATCGAAATCGGGGTTGATGGCAAGCTTGTCCTGTTCGACCTGTGTGAGCTGCTCATTCATGGTTCACCTTAATTTGACAATGTTTACCATATTTGTTATATTATAGCTGAACATGAGTGATTTGTCAAGATGATTGCGCTGACCTCGAAAACGCTCTACGGCATCGCTGCAATGACCGAGCTGGCCCGACGGCACGGCCAGGGGCTCGTCCACGCCAAGTCCATTGGCAGCACGCGCCGCATTCCCCAGCAGTTCCTCGCAAACATCTTCAACCAGCTCATCAAGGCCGGCCTTGTCCGCAGCGTGCGCGGCGCGCGCGGCGGGCTCGAACTTGCGCGCGACCCGGAGGCGATCACCGTGCGCGACGTCGTTACGGTTCTCGACGGCAGTGCCGGCCTCTGCCCCGGCGCTTCGTCCAGCGCGGCGCTTGACGAGATTCTCGCCCATGCGGAACGCAGCCTTGCAAGGGCGTTCCGCGTTTCCCTGCGAGCCCTCGCGGCCCGCGAAACCGAGCTCAACTCTCGAAGCATCATATACGAGATATGACGCAGCACACCATTGACATCGACAAGGCCAACGAGGAACTCAAGGACGCCACGGCGCATGAGGTTCTTCACTGGGTGTACCGCACGTTCGAGCCGTCGCGTGTCAAGCTCTCGACGAGTTTTGGAGCGGAAGGCAGCGCGCTGATCCACATGCTGATCTCGATGGGGATCATGCCGCGCGTCTTCTTTATTGACACGTGCAGAAATTTCCAGGAAACATATGACGTCTGGCATGAGTTCACCGAGCGGTACGGCCTGAAGGTCGAGTCGTTCGGGCCCGACCCGGCGGATATCGCCGAGCTGACGCGCGAGCATGGGCCGAACATGTTCTACGCGGACGTCGAGAGCCGCAAGCTCTGCTGCTACATCCGCAAGGTGAAGCCGCTGAAGCGCGCGCTTGCCGACGCGGACGCGTGGATCGCCGCCCTGCGCCGCGGCCAGTCCGAGGCGCGCGCCGGCACGCCCATCGTCTCCTTCAGCGAGGAACACGGCGTCTACAAGATCTGCCCGATCGCCAAATGGTCCGAGGAGGACGTGTGGGAATACGTGCGGAACAACAACGTGCCGTACAACGCGCTGTACGACAAGGGGTTCCCTTCAATCGGCTGCGCGCCCTGCACCCGCCCCGTCCGGCCTGCCGAGGGCAAGCGCGCAAGCCGCTGGTGGTGGGAGGAAGACCCGCGGAAGGAGTGCGGCATCCACATCGAGGACGGCAAAGTCGTCAGAAAGCCCAAAGGCGGAAGTTACTCCATCTAGCGTGGACGGCCTTCTTCCTGTCGGTTCACAATGCGGTCAGCCTCCTTCAGCAGGGACAATTCCGGGTAAGTGTACCGGGCGGTGTTCACTTCCACACGCCGGCAACCGGTGTGCCGCAATATTCGCATTTCCCGTCCTTGACATGGATTCCGCGGATCATGTAGCCGGTGCGTTCGATCAGCGCGTTGCGGCACGAGGGGCAGTAGGTTGATTCGTACTCGCTGCCGGCGACGTTGCCGATGTAGACATGCTTGATGCCCGCGGCGAGGGCGATGCGCACCGCCATATCGAGTGTGGCGACGGGCGTGGGTGCGCGATCGAGCATCTTGTAGTTCGGATGGAACCGCGAGAAATGCACGGGCATGTCCGTGCCGATCGCGCCGACGATCCACGCGCACATGTTGCTGATGTCGCGCGGCGAGTCATTCGCGCCGGGGATGAGCAGGCTGGTCAGCTCCGTCCACACTCCCTCCTCCTTGAGGATTTTGAACGTGCGGAGCACCGGGTCGAGTGTGCCGGAGGTGTACTGGAGGTAGAACCGGTCGGTGAACCCTTTGAGATCGACGTTCGCGGCATCAATGTGGGCGCACAGCTCGCGCAGGGGCTTCTCCTCGATGTATCCGCAGGTGATCCAGACATTCCTGATGCCCCGCTCATGCGCCAGCTTCGCCGTGTCGCGCATGAACTCGAAGAAGACGGTCGGCTCGGTGTACGTGTAGGCGATGGATGCGCAGCCGGCCCGCAGCGCGCCCTGCACGACCTCCTCAGGGCTCATCCTGACGAACTGCGCCTTCTCGGGCAGCGCCTGCGATATCTCCCAGTTCTGGCAGAACAGGCAGTCCATGTTGCATCCCGCCGTGGCGATCGAGAACGACGCGCTGCCCGGCACGAAGTGAAACAACGGCTTCTTCTCGATCGGATCAACGTTCACGGCAACCACCCGGCCATAGACAAGCGTGCGAAGCGTCCCGCCGATGTTCACCCGCGCATTGCATTTCCCGCGAAACCCGTCGGGGATGACGCACAGGCGCGGGCACAGCCTGCAGTTCACAAGCCCGTTCGGCAGCGCGTTCCAGTACTCGGCCGGATGAAGGGACAACGCTGCGCGCACCGTGTCGCTGCTCGAAAACTCGCTCAGGCCGTGCGTCGCGTGCGGCATGCCTGCTTCCGCCTGCGCAGTGGTGACGGTGACGACAATCACCTGCGGCTGTGCCGTGGCGCCCTGCCCGGCCGTCCCCTCTTTTCCCCCGCCGCCCCAGTCAAACAGCCAGCTTATGCCAAACGCCGCCACAACCGTGCCGAGCAGCAGCATGGCGGCCGTTGACTGCACCTGTGCCTTTGTCATGACGCCTCCTCCTTTCCCTCCCCGCGAACGGGCCGGACGGAATGGATGAACTCGAACAGCGCGCCGTCAACGCAGAACAGCGAGCACCAGAATCGCTTCAGAAAACACGATGCCAACACCACTGCCGCCACAAAGGCCATGTACGCGCGTGGCTGCCCCCCGGGGGACAATGCATGAAACGGCTCGAACCGCCCCGCCGGTATCCAGGGCGCAAGAACCATCAGCACTGCCGCCGTGCACAACAATGCGTATTTCACCACGCGGCCATGGCGCGCCACAGGGCCGGGCAGCGCAAGATTAACCGGCACGATCCGCCCGAGCGCCTCGGTAAGCACGCCGAACGGGCAGACGTACCTGCAGTACGTCCGCCCGATGAAGAGCGGCGAGACAAGCGCGTAGAAAAACACCATGTACCACACGATACGCTCCGGCCCCGGCCACGCGCCGCGCGCCGACGCCGCGATCATGCTGACCGTGAAGTAATCAGCGCGATACACGCCCAGCAGCACGATCGAGAACCCCCAGATCACCCAGCGCACCCATGCAACCGACAGGCGCGGAATGACGGCGACCAGCGTCGCGCACGCGAGCAGCAATGCAACAGGAACGGCTTTCACGAACGGCGTGACGAGATCGCGCTTCACGGCGGCACGCGCGGACGGCATGCCGGCGGATGCTGAAGCAAGGGCGCCCGTGCCGTGCTCCGGCCCCGGAAGCGCCCGATGGAACACCCGGCCCGCCTCGCCCGCGGCGGCAAGAAGCGTCCTGCGCATTGACCCGGCCGTGGCCGTCGCGCCCGCAACCGCATCGGGCTTCTGCGCGCCCGTGATGAGATCGCCAAGCGGCGCGCCTGCCCACGAGGACCACCATGCGGTGTTCGTCACGTACTCGACGAATCCCGGCGTCTCGTGATGCGCGAGAATCTCGATCCGGTCGACCACGAGATTCGTCTCGAGCCAGAGCGCCAGCGGCGTCTCGCCGCCATACCCGGTGATCCGCATGCCAAGATGCCTGCTGTCCACGACGTAGCGCGGCTGCCCGCCGGTGCGCGCCACGAAAAAGAGCGCATCGGTGATGCGCTGCGCACCCGCGGGCAGCGCTGCTCCGTCCTGTTCTCGCGTCGCCCGCTCGCGCGCCTGATCGGCCACGTGGACGAACCCTGAGAACGCATGGAACAGGTACGCGATGCCTATGAGCGCGCCGGCGAGCCTGCCAAGGGCGGCCACGGGGCGCCAGCGTGACAGCAGGCCGACGAACGGCACCGGTATCAGGTATATGGTCGTGCCAACGAAAAACGCGGCAAAGTAGCTCATGCCACGCAGCACGGTGCCCGCATTGATCGCCGTGGCAATCGCCGCCGCAAACGGCGGGCAGAAATTCACGCCCGTCGCCATGCCCAGCACAAACGGCACCGCCGTCCACCGCGACGGCGCCGCGCACGGCCCTGCGCAATGCGCCGCGGACCGGCGCACATACTGCAGCAGCAGCACCGCGGCAACACCATACCCCGCGGGAACAATCCACGGAAACCATGCATACTCGACGAGGAAACCGCCGAGAAAACCAAGCGCGGCGCCGAATCAGAGATACGCCGCAAGCCGCCCGAGCGAAAACACCACCAGCGTCCGCACGTTCGCGCCCAGCGACCCTCGGCCGCCGAGCACAAGCGGCAGCAGCACCGCGCCGCACACGCTCGCGCAGACCGCTCCCGTCGACAGCCCGGTCATGAATGCGCCGGACAGCCACAGATATGTCCGTGGATCAAGCATCTCTTAATTATAGCAAACCGAAAGGCGGGAACGCGTGCCGGCCATCGGCAGCCCCGGTCAGTCGTGGATGTAGACGGACGTGTTCTCGGTGACGATGCGCTTCACGTGCTGCCGCTCGACGGAGGTCGAAAGGATCATCGTGTTGGGATTGGGAATGAACTGCTCCGTCGTCATCCACCGGCCATCGCCGTAGATGCCCATGCCGCGGAGCTCCTTTGCGGTCAGCGAGCCGATCGCACCGCCGGGCGGATGGAGCGTGTACACGCCGGGCATCTCATCCATGTAGCCATTGAGCAGCGGCGCGCCGACGGTGATGGGCGTGGCGATGATGCGCCGGGCGACGATCGTATCGATGGCGCCTCCGGTGAACATGAGGACGTTCTGGTTGGTCACGCTGCCGGCAACGAGAACCGGCTCGCGCCTTGTCGGCATGCCTGTGAGCACGCATGACAGGTAGGCGTTTTTCAGCCGGAGTGTCCTGATGGAGTTGGCATAGACCAGCGTTCCCCACAGGTCGCAGTTGAAACTGATCGTGCCCGCGTCGCCATCGCACACGATCATGCCGAACTCAGTGACGCCGCCGCCGAAGGGGCTCCACGTCGGCCCGGCCAGCGGCACGCCGGTGCCGAACATCGAGCCCGCGCTCAGCCGCACGCTGATGCTCTTCATGTCCGAGTTCGAGCAAATGATGCTGAAGTACTGCACCGCGCCGGCGTGCTGCGCGCGGTTGGGTGTGATCTTCAGGCGGCCTTTGGCGTCGCCGTTCAGCACCCAGATCAGCGCATGCCCCGCGTCGGACACACCGTACGCGGGGAGGTTGGTTGGCACCGACTGAAACAGCCAGTGCGTGAAATTGGACGCGGCGTCCACCATCGGCTCGATCCGCGGCATCACGTTCTGCTGCACGACGAGCTGGCCCGCGCCTTTGTAGGTGATCTTCCAGTACGGCGTCTCCGCGCGCTGCGCGCCCGCGCCACACGCCACGCCGGCCATCGTCGCGATCAATGCGCACCATGGTGTCGTGTTCATCGCGTCTCCTTCAATGATTGATATACACCGAGCTGCCCTCGGTGATGATGCGCGTTGCCGGAATCTTGATCACCGGCGCGGCTGACCCCACCATGTAACACGTCGGCAGCCATTTCGCCGCCGACGCAATGAACCGGCCCACGCCGCACAACGACCGCGCCTGCACCTTCCCGATCGACCCGCTGGGCGGATACACGTTGTACAACGCGTCCAAATCTGAGGTGAACAACCTCGGTGCCGGGCTGGCTCCGGCGAATACAAACGTGTCCTGAATCGCCCCGGCGACCTTGAGCCTGCCGAGATCGCCGCCGGTGAACGTCACAACGCCGTTGGTCTCGCCCTCGTAGCTCACATAGGCGTTGCTGACATACTGCCGCGGCGTCCCGAGGATCATGAACGAGTAGTACATGCTGCGACAGGCGAACGACCCCACGTTGCGCATCATCGTCTGGCTGGCAAGCAGCCGCGCCGTCGTCGTGAACTTCGCCACGTCGCCGTCGATCATGACCGCCGCGCCAGCCATCAGGCCGAACACCATCTGGTCTGCATCCCGCGGCGCCTTGACGATGATTGACTTGAAACTCGCATTCGAGCCCATGATCTGGACGGGTTGCGTGAACGCCGCGACGCCGCGCTTCGGCGTGATCACCAGCCTGCCGTCCGGATCGCCGTTCTCAACGAGAACCAACGCGGGCACCTGAGGGTACACGCCCCAGAACGTGCCCGTGTAGCTCTCGATCCTGTACTCGTACCCGGCGAAGGAACCGCTCGCGCCGAAGAGGGGATCGAGCGCGCCACGCCTCCCTTCGAGCACCGACACTGTCCCGCCTCCTCGATACCGGATGACCCACTGGCTCGCCTCCTTTGTCTGCCACGGCGCGGCGAACGTGAATGAACTGGCGATGACGCACAAGGCTGTCAACAGTTTCATGGCGGCCTCCACTCTGTGGCTAATACCTCACCCACTAGTGTAGCACTGTGGCCGCCGCATGTCAAAACAGCACGCCAATTGACAATCCCGCCCAATACCGCTATCATCTTCCGGCTCGTGGTGCGCATACGCGCAACATGGCCAATGACACGTTCAAGGACCGATTCGGATGACAACACCCCGCTTCGACTCGCTCGACCAGATGGCTGCCGCCACCGCGGGCATGCTGGCGGATGCGGCGGCGCACGCCGCATTCAGGCTGTTCCGCGACAGGACCTTCCGGCGCCTGGCTGCATTCGACTCGCTCGACCAGGGCGAGCAGGACAGAATCTTCAACGAGCTTGTCGTAAGCTGGCTCGTCCTGGTCATGCTCATGCTTGAGGCGCCCGATCTGGGCATCGACGACGATATGCGCCCCTACCTCGGCGACGTGTCAAAGCACATCCCCAAGGCGCATGTCGGCAAGTTGCGCGAGCTGGGCATCGAGGACGAGCATCTCCGCATCTGGGACAAGCTCATCGACATGCGCTACCAGGAATACGCGCGCGACCGCCACGGCGTGCGCGCCGCGGCCATGAAGATCGAAGCGGCTGACAAGGAGCTCGGCGCGAACGACTTCGCCAAGATCCAGTTGTGCGTGCCTGTCCAGGCCGTGGCAATCGGCTGCCATCACCATGTCTGCCGCGGCAGAACCGAGGGCAGGGACGAGCTGTTCAAACTGCTCGTGCGCTCGCTCGGCCGCTTCTACGTCGAGATCAGAGTCCGGTTCGAAGGGGGGCGGATCACGCTGTTGACACGCGTGCGCGTCGCACTCAACCGCTTCTTCCGCCGCCTGCTCAGGCACCGGTGGAAATGAGACGCCACGCAGACCTGTTGCTGGGCGGCGAATGCGGCTCCTGCACTGCACGTCCCTTCCGTGAAGGCTCTTGCGTCCCCGGGGCATAGTATGGTATACTGTACAACTATGCCGGACGTTCCGGCTGCGGACATAACCATGCTTCACGAAACGAGTATGACAGCAACGAGACGAACAATGAGCACCACCGCCCGTGCCTTCCTCGCGCTTGCAGCGCTCATGCTGCTTGCGTCCATCAGCCACGCGCGCACGAACCGCATCTACTACATTGGCAACAGTGTCACCGACACCATCAGGTACGACTCGCTGGCACAGCTCGCCGCCAGCCGCGGCCACGTGGTGCCCTGGGGCCGCCAGATGATCCCCGGCGCGCCGCTTGAATGGCTGTGGGACCATCCTGCCGACGGCTTTGTCCAGAATCCCTACGGCCCGCCCACCAACGCGCTCCCCTATTACCAGTGGGATATCCTCTCGCTGCAACCGTTCGACCGCCTGCTGCCCAGCGACACGAATTACGCATCGCGCTTCATCGACCTCGGCATGCCGCACAACGCGGATATGCAGGTCTACATCTACTCGCGCTGGCCGCGGCAGGAGAATTACCAGCCTGACTACGACGGGACCTGGCTGATGACCTACTCGGGCGGCTGGGGCGCGCAGCTCGAGAGCCGCGACTTCTTCCAGAAGGTGCTCCTCGGCGTGCGGCAGGTGTGGAGCAACCGGCTGAGCAAGACCGTCCTCATGGTGCCGGTGGGCGACACGATCTACAACCTGAACCAGAAGATCAAGGCGGGCCAGGTGCCCGGCTTCAGCTCGATCACGCAGTTGTATTCCGATGGCATCCACTTCAACGACACGGGCGCGTACCTTGTCGGCTGCGTGTACTACAGCACGATGTTCAAGGAGAACCCGATCGGCCTGCCATCCTCGCCGTACAACCTCGGCTCGACGCCCATCGTCGGCATCATCCAGACCACCGCGTGGGAGACCGTGCTCAACCATCCCTACTCGGGCGTCATTCCCGAGCCGGCGGGCGTGCTGACGGGATTGTGCGCCGCGGCTGGAGCCGCATTCCTGCGCAAGCGGTAGACGAAACTCGAAGGGCGCACCACGCCCTCCCAAGCAGTGTGAGACCGGCCTCGAACAGAGGCCGGTCTTGTTTCGTCTGGGTCTGACATCGCGCCAATGGCTTGTTCAGTGCCGTTCGACACCCTGCCCGACGCATCCTTCCTTCTCTGTTGCCATGCGTAGTAGTGCATCAAGTCTACGGGAAACAGAATGGTGTCCGTCGGTGATCATTCTGTCGCTGCCAGCACCATTGACTGTTCCCCTCATCATCGGGCGGCATCGACAACGGTGACTCTCCATGATTGGGTTCGTCCTCGGAGTCTCTGTGGCTCTGTGGTTACAGCGAAATGATCCAGGCTGAAAGCGCAGGAAATTCAGCGCCTTGTCGTCGCGTTACTTGAATCTCTTGCGCTCCCCTCCGCGCAAGAGATTTTCCTCACCATGCGGTAATACTCGAGCCCGTCATCCTCGTGCAGAAACTCGCCGTATTTCTCGAACCCGAATCTCTCGTAGAGACCGACGGCGTGAACATTATCCTTCACGACCGTGAGGATGATCTCGCCCATGCCTCTTGCATCGGCATCCGCGAGCAGTTGCATGGCGAGGCGCGAGCCGATCCGCCTGCTCTGCCATGCGTCGGCAACGGCAAGGCCGAACATGTTCGCGCCGTCCTTGTCCTTCCAGACAAAGCACCAGCCGATGATCTCGTCACTGTCAACGGCAACGAGATCATATTTGGCACCGGCTTCGTTGTCGGTGCAGACTGCGGCACACTTCTCGAGCGTTGCGAACTCGCCCAGCGGCCTGAACGTGCGGCGCGAAGCATCAGACAGACCATTGTAGAACGCCATCAATGAAGCGGCATCGCCGTGCCCTACCTGCCTGATGGTAAGAGATGCCGCATCGTTCATGTTTGATAGTTTAGCCCAAAGCAGACATGATGTCAACTTGTGCGACTCAATGACATTCGCGCCCTGGAAATGTCGCAAGCAGGTTGTCCGTGTCGCAGCCAGTGTCTGGCACGACGCTGCTCTTTCGCGCACGCTGATGAAAGCGCCGGGAGTCACACACGCTGCCGACCCGTTTCATGAATCTCTTGCGCCGCCGTCCGCGCAGGAGATTTTTGCTATAATAGGTGCCCTTGGATGCACACCGGCTAAACCTACGGAGTCACACCATGCGCACGATGCTACTGCTGGCCGCCCTTGCCGTCTCGCTTGCCGCCTCGCTTGCCGCCAGCGCCGCGCAGGAAACGTTCACCGCGTTTCCCGAGAGCGGCGCAGCATTCAATGTGCTTCTTGACGGCGACGACTACCTCACGCTCAGGTACATGGGCTGGGGGCCCCAATGGGCGCACATGGGCATGAGCGGCACAGCCGGGGAACATGCCGGCGGCACACGCGCGCTGTGCAAGGGCACGCTCGCGCATTCACGCGCGGCCGTCTCGCTCGAATCCCTCGTCTCGCTCACGAATGCGCGCGTGCTGCGCATCCAGCTCAACCTCTCCGCGTCAAAGGACACGGACCTCATGTTCGTCTGCGCCGCGCTCGGTTTTGGCAACGCGTTCAAGAGCGGCCGCGTCCTCGTGTCGCATGCATCGGGGACGAACACGGTTGTCGCGCTTCCCCTCGGGCGCGCGGCGCTCGGCATGAACGTTACTGCGTTCACCGCGTTCGACGCCGAGGGCCGCGCGACCACTGTGACGCTGTCGCCCGCGCTCGATGTCCCAGCCGACGGCGATGCGCGCATCCTCCTGGCGAAGGGCGCGCTCAAGGCCGATGCGCCCGTGCACGCGACGATGACCATCGAGCTGCCCGCGTCCGTCACCTTCCACCCGGGCGCCGGCCGCGTGCCGGCCGAGCAGGGGTACAATTCGTGGTATGCATTCACTCCCTCGCGCGACGCCGCCGCGCCAAGCGAAATCGGCATGCAGGACTGGCTCGACAGGCCCGCCGGCAGGCACGGCCGCATAGTGCGCGACGGCGACAGGCTGCTCTATAACGGCGCGCCGATCAAACTCTGGGGCCTCAACCTCTGCTATGCCGCATGCCTCCCGGAAAAGAAGATCGCCGATGATCGCGCCGCGCTTTATCCCAAGTTCGGCATCAACACCGTGCGCCTCCACAAATTCACTGAGAGCAATTACGCCAGGACCGACAGCGCCGCCTCGTTCGATGCCGAGGCAGTCGACCGCATGGATTACCAGATCGCGAAGTTCAAGGAGGCGGGCATATTCGTCAACCTCTCCGTCCATTTCGGCAATGCCATGCTCGGCCCCGCGGACAGGAAGCACGTGCCGTACATTGACGAAATCGGCACGTTCGGCCAGGGCCGCCGCGTCGGCCAGCGCATCAAGGCCGCGCCAAGCACGCTGTTCTATTCGCCCGAGCTGCAGACCGTGCACATACAGCAGATGCTCAACCTTCTTGCGCACACGAATCCCTACACCGGCCTCACGTACGCGAAGGACCCTGCAATCGCCTTCATCGAGTGTGTCAACGAGCAGAGCATCCTGTTTCACAGCTCGATGTCGCCGCTGAAGCAGTATCCAGCGATACGCGCAATGACGGCGAAGCGGTTCAGCGCGTGGCTGAAGAAAAAGTACGGCAGCCAGGAAGCGCTCGTCAAAGCCTGGGGCCCGAGAGCCATGAACAGCTTCACCGCCGAGGTCAAGGAAGCCACCGGCGAAGACATCGACAAGGGCACCGTCCTCCCGCTCGGCAGCCCGTGGTTCTGGGACCCGGTCAACCTTGACACGTCCCAGGCGTTCCGCAGGCGGCGCCTGCTCGATTCGCTCGAATTCCTCTTCGAGCTGCAGTGCGCGTGCTATGACCGCTATGTCAAGGCGCTGCGCTCGGCGGGGTACGAAGGCGAAGTCCTCGGCTCGAACTGGCAGGCAGGCCGCCAATACAGCCATTACTACAATCTCTACTCGGATTATCTCGTCGGCACGATCGACCGGCACAACTATTTCGGCGGCGGCGGCAGGACGCGGATAGCGAACGCGACCATGCTGTGCGTGCCGGGCGCCGGCATGCTCGGCTCGGGCATGCAGCAGGTGGCCGACAGGCCGTTCATGCTGTCCGAGTGGATTCACGTCTCGCCGAGCGAGTGGCGCGCGGAGGGCCCCGCCATCATCGGCGCGTACGGCATGGGCCTGCAGGGCTGGGACGCGTCGTACATGTTCCAGAACAGGGATGACGGCGGCGTCGCCCGCGAGATCAACAAGGACCAGTGGGAAGTCACCGCGCCATCCGTCATCGGCGTCTTCCCCGCCGTCGCGCGCCAGGTGCTGCGCGGCGATGTGAAGGAATCGGACGTGGTGGCGCCGCGCAACGTCAGCCTTGCCTCGCTCCGCGAAGGAACACTTGATTTCAGTGACACCGTCGAGCAGGAGTATGACGTGAAGACGTTTGACAGCGACAAGGTGCCCGGCCGCGCGCTCGCCGTCGCGCGCTGCGTTGTCAACTTCACCAGCGAGCCCAGGCCGACGCCCGTGTTCGACATCGCGCCGTACGTCAGCAACGGCGTCTTTGCATCCGCCACGCGGCAGTTGCACTGGAAGGCCGGGACGGAACGCCTCGACGGCTCGTTCACCATCGACACGCCAGCCACAAAGGCCGCCGTCGGCTTCGACGCCGGCGAACGCCGCGACCTGGGCGAAGTCGCCATCACGCCCGGCTCGCGCTTCAGCGCCGTGTACGTCACTGCGCGCGAGCGCGACCGCACAATCGCAACGTCTTCAAACATCCTTGTCATCGCCATGGCCCGCGCGCGCAACAGCGGGATGAACGTGTTTGCCGACCGCTTCATCCTCGCACCCGGCACCGCGCCCGTCGTGCTCGAGCCTGTGAACGCCCGCATCCGCATCAGCAAACAGGGCACGCCCGTCGTGCACGTGCTCGACCATGATGGCCGGCGCACCGGCCGCACAATCCCCGTCAATGACGGTACATTCGACATTGACGGCGCGCGGGACAAAACACCGTATTACCTGGTGGAGTACAAATAGGATGCGCAGCGTGCGTGCATCAACGCGCCGAACGCCGTTCGTGGTCCGCGGCGGCCCGCGCGCGCTTGACAAACGGCGGCGAACATGTGTAGACGCGGAACGGCGTTCCGCGGGTGCGGCCCGCCGCGCCCTGTGCAACTTCACGTCCGGTGTGATGCCGTCACAGCACACCCGGCAGCAATCTGGAGACCGCTCATGACACGCCTGCTTCTT
>JAAYZF010000436.1 GCA_012514975.1 bacterium | reverse complement strand
CGCCAAGGAGGCCCTTGGCGCAATCGGCGCAGGGATGCGCCTCCTACACGCGTGGTAGTGGCGGCTCACCTGCGCTCCGTGGCAACCATGAACATCACACTGCACATCAACGGCTGTGACCACCAGGTCGACATCCCGCCCGCCGAGCGGCTGATCGAGACGCTCCGCCGCCTCGGGATGAAAAGCGTGAAGTTCGGCTGCGGCGAAGGCACCTGCGGCGCATGCACGGTCATCGTCGACGGCAAGGCGCGACTGTCATGCCTCACGCTCACTGCCCAGATGCAGGGCCGGAAGATCACTACGCTCGAAGGCATCGGCACGATCGACAAGCTCCATCCGTTGCAGCGCGCGTTCCTCGATGAAGGCGCGGTGCAATGCGGCTATTGCACGCCCGGGATGATCCTCTCGTCCAAGGCGCTCCTCGATGACAACGCCGCCCCCGGCGAGGACGAGATCAGGCGCGCCCTTGACGGCAACCGCTGCCGCTGCACCGGCTACGTCGCCATCATCAATGCCGTAAAACGCGCGGCGGAACAGCTTCGAAACGCAGAGACGCGGAGACGCAGAGGAAACCAAGACTGAAAACGAACTTACAGGGATGATTCTTGATGCTGCCATTGAGGTGCATCGAACTCTCGGCGGTCCCGGTCTGCTTGAAAGCGTCTACGAGGAATGTCTGGTCGAGGAACTGACGCGGCGTTCGCTAAGAGTTCGCCGTCAAGTGCCCGTTCCGTTGAACTACAAGGGCAAACAGTTAGGCACCCAATTGCGTGTGGATCTGATTGTAGAGGACCGGGTCATAGTAGAATGCAAGGCCACAACTCAGTACAACGTGGTGTTCGAGTCCCAGCTTCTGACCTATCTGAGACTCACCGGGCTCAAGGCAGGCCTTGTGCTCAACTTTGGTGAGAGGGCTATGAAGCAGGGCGTGCATCGTGTGGTGAACGGCCTCTAGTTCTCTGCGTCTCTGCGTCTCTGCGTTGAAAAGGCATCCCTATGAACATTGTCGGGCAATCGAAGGAGAAAGTTGACGGGCTCGGCCTCGTCACCGGCCGCAGGAAATTCGTCGATGATTTCGACATGCCGGGCATGCTTGTCGGCAGGCTGCTCGCCAGCCCGCATGCCCACGCGGTCATCACGCGGATCGACATCTCGAAGGCGGAGAAACTCCCCGGCGTCCATGCCGTGCTCTGCCACACCAACGTCCCCCGCGTTGCGCACACAACGGCCGGGCAGGGCTTCCCCGAACCGTCACCGTATGACACCTTCATGTTCGACAGGAAGGTGCGCTACGTCGGCGACCGCGTCGCGGCCGTTGCAGCCGAGACCGGGGAGATTGCCGGCGAAGCGCTGTCGCTCATCAGGGTCGAGTTCGACGTCCTGCCTGCCATCCTCGATGCCAAACAAGCCATGGCGCCCGGCGCGCCCGTCATTCACGACGAGCCCGATGCGCGCGTCGCCATTCCCGTCGAGTACGATCCGGGGAGGAACGTGGCCGCGCACACGAAGTTCTCCGTCGGCGATCTTGACAAGGGGTATGCGGATGCGGATGTCGTGGTGGAACGCGAGTACCTGGCGCACCGCGCGCAGCATTGCCCGATCGAACCGCATGTGACACTTTGTTACCATGACGAGGACGGCCGGCTCGTCGTCTGCACGAGCACGCAAGTCCCCTTCCACGCGCGGCGGATCGTGGCGCAGTGCCTGCAGATGCCGGTGCGCGACATCCGGGTGATCAAGCCGAGGATTGGCGGCGGGTTCGGCTCGAAACAGGAAATCCTGCTCGAAGACGTGTGCGCCATGCTCGCCGTGCGCAGCAGGAAGCCCGTGAAGATTCTCTACTCGCGCGAGGAGGAATTCGCTTCGAGCCGCACGCGGCATGAAATCGCCGTCACCGTCAAGATCGGCGCGAAGCGTGACGGCACGCTCACTGCCGTGTCCATGAATGCGCTCAGCGACACCGGCGCGTATGGTTCGCACGCGTTGACCGTGGCGTGCAACTGCGGGAGCAAGGTGCTGCCGTTGTACCGCTGCGACAATGTCTCGTTCGAGGCCACGGCCGTCTACACAAACCTGCCGGTCGGCGGCGCGTACCGCGGCTATGGAGCGACCCAGGCGGCCTTTGCCATGGAATGCGTGCTCGATGAGATCGCATACAAGATCGGCATGGACCCGCTCAAGCTGCGCCAGTTGAACCACATCCGCAGCGGCGAGACATCGCCCGTGTTCGCCGCGCTGGGCGAAGGACGCGCCGGCGTCGAGCAGCGGATCGGCTCGTGCAAGCTCGCCGAGTGCATCGAGGAAGGCGCGAAGGCCATCGGCTGGCACGGGAAGTTCACACAGCCGTCTGGAAAGTCGCCGTCAACGGTGACCGCCGCGAGTGCCAAACGCCGCGGCATCGGCATCGCCACGCTCATGCAGGGCTCGAGCATTCCAGAGATCGACATGGGGGCGGCATCGATCAAGATGAACGAGGACGGCTCGTTCAACATGCTCGTCGGCGCGACCGACCTCGGCACGGGCAGCGACACCGTCCTTGCCCAGATCGCCGCCGAAACGCTCGGTGTTGACACGGCCGACATCATCGCCTATTCGTCGGACACTGACATGACGCCGTTCGACGTCGGCGCATACGCATCGAGCACGACGTATCTCAGCGGGAACGCCGTGCTGAACGCGGCCAGCGCGGTGAAGGAGCAGATCATCACCGTCGCCGCCGAGATCGCGCATCTCCCCCCTGCCGGCGCCGCCCTGTCCAACAAGTCAGTCGTGTTCGCGGATGGCACGAGCGTGCCATTTGACAGGATTGCGAACTACGCGCTCTACGCGAAGAACCAGTTCCAGATCGCCGCGACAAAGTCCGCCGTCAGCCACACGTCTCCTCCGCCGTTCGCCGCGCACTTCGCGGAGGTGGAAGTGGACATCGAGACGGGCGAGGTGACCTTGCTGAACTACGTGGCGGCGGTGGACTGCGGCACGGAGATCAACCCGAAGCTCGCACGCGGGCAGACGCACGGCGCGGTCGTCAACGGCATCGGGTACGCGCTGATGGAGGAGTTCATCTTCAACGGGAAGGGCCGTCTGCTCTCGGATTCGTTCTTCACATACAAGATTCCCGGCACGCGCGACCTGCGCAGCGTCGTCGCGATCCATGTCGCGAGCCACGAGGCCACGGGGCCGTACGGCGCGAAGAGCGTCTCCGAGATCTCAATCAACGGCGCGCTGCCCGCGATTGCGAACGCGATATTCAACGCGACCGGCGCGCGCCTCACACGCGGCCCGTTCACGCCGGAACGCGTGTTGAACGCGATACGCCGCGCAACGCAGGAGGGACATCCCTGTCCCGACCGGATTTGTTGCAGGGCAACAAATCTTGGCTAACAACAAAGGAGTAGTGCAGCGCCCGCTCATCATGCGCTGATATCGCAAAGCTGTTGCGCCTCTCAGCAACGGATTTGGGTTGACACTATGAACTTGATCGAGCTTCTCGGCATTGCCCTCGGGCTTTCAATGGACGCGTTCGCCGTGTCCGTGAGCAGCGGCGTCACGGCGCGCAGGTTCCACCTCCGCCACGGGCTTCTCCTCGGGACGTTCTTCGGCGGGTTCCAGGCGCTGATGCCCGTGGTCGGCTGGCTGGCGGGGATCGGTCTGCGCAGCTACATCACCGCGTTCGACCACTGGATCGCGTTCGGCCTTCTGGCCGTCATCGGCGGCAAGATGATCTACGAATCCTTTGTCCTCGATGAAGACGGGAAACACCAGGGCAGCGCAACGGAGCTGGCAACGCTGCTTGTGCTCTCGATCGCGACAAGCATCGACGCACTCGCCGTCGGCCTGTCGTTGTGCATGCTGAGAGTGGCGATCATCAAACCGGCGGTTGTCATCGGCATCGTGACGTTCATCCTCTCGTTCACCGGCGTGTATGTGGGCGTGCGCGTCGGCCACTGGTTCGAGAAGAAGATCGAGGTGGCGGGCGGGGTGATCCTGATCGTGATCGGCGTGAAGATTCTTCTTCAACACACGCTGTAGCGCCCGCGCAGGCGCGTCACGAACCCTTCCTTCTCGAGCGCGGCAAGCACCGTCTCGATTGTCTTTCGGTCGCACTCCGCGGCTGACGCCAGGGCGGTCTTCGTAAGCGCCGCATGCCGCGTCAGCAGCGTGATCACGCGGCCGCGGAGCTGGCGGCGTGAGCCTTCGAACCGGGGCTGCGCCCTGTGATGCGCGCTGCGGCGCGCGGGGTTCGCCTCGCGGCCCTTAAGCATCGCGCCGTAATCCATCAGCGCATTGTACCATTCACGCGTGTTCGTCCTGTCCATTGCCGCCGTCAGCAGTCCCTCAATCTCAGTATCATCAATTCTTTTTCCTTCAGGGAAAAAGAACTGGATGAAGACCGCGCGGATGTTCGTCTCGATGAACACGACCGGCTCGTTGAACGCAAACGCCGCGATCGAACACGCGGTCGCATGGCCGATCCCGGGCAGCGCGTCCAGTTCCTCGACCGTCCGGGGAATGCGCCCGGCATGGCGCCCGACGATTGCCGCGGCGCTCTTCTTCAGCGCGAGCGCGCGACGGTTGTAGCCCATTCCCTGCCACGCGGCGAGCACATCATGCGTGGATGCGCCGGCAAGGGATTCGACGGTGGGAAAAGCCTGTATGAACCGCGGGAACTTGGCGGCAACGCGCGGCGCCTGCGTCTGCTGCAGCATCACCTCCGACACGAAGATATGATACGGATCAGCGGTCCGCCGCCAGGGCAGATCACGGCCGTGTTCCTTGTAGTAGTCGCGGATGAGCCGGCGGAAGAGCGAGATGACACGCGTGCTCATCCCCTGCTCGCGGAATGCGGCTGAGAGCGTTTCCTCGCGGCGCTTCCAGGAACCAGGAGATGAATGCGGGGATGACTGCATCAGGCAACTATGATCGAAATGTGGGAGGCATGCCTCGCATGCCGGATGGAAAACGAGCAACCAGCTGCCAGCAACTGCCGGTTACGATTACGAGGACGATTACGAGGACGAGGACGATTGCGTTTGAACAGCGGGTGTGACGGCGATCACTCCACGGCCTTGGCCCCTATGTCCCACCTGAAGTGCGCGCCGGGGAAGTGGACCGCTTCGACTGCCTTGTACGCATTCTCGATGGCCGTGGCAATGTCCTTGCCGAGCGCGGTGACGCCAAGCACGCGGCCGCCGCTCGTGACGAGCTGGCCGTGGCTCATCTCCGTGCCCGCGTGGAACACGAGGATGCTCCTCATCGCCTCCGCCTTCTCGACGCCGTTGATCGGCAGATGCGTGTGGTACGGCCCCGGATACCCGCCCGAGGCCATGACGACGCACACGGCCGCGCGCTTGTCCCAGCTCAGCATTGACTTCTCGAGCCGGCCGTTCGTCACGGCGAGACAGACGTCCACAAGGTCCGACTTCAGCCGGGGCAGCACGGCCTGCGTCTCGGGGTCGCCAAACCGCACGTTGTACTCGAGCACGCTGATCCTGCCCTCCTTGATCATCAGGCCGGCGTAGATGACCCCGCGGTAGTCCATGCCTTCCTTCTTCAGCCCTTCGAGCGTCGGCTTCAGCACCTTCGCCTCCACCTCGCGCATCACCGTGTCCGTCACCACCGGCGCGGGTGAATACGCGCCCATGCCGCCCGTGTTGGGCCCCTGGTCCTGGTCGAACACGGCCTTGTGGTCCTGCGCCGGTTCGAGCGGGACGATCACTTTGCCGTCAGTAAGGGCAAGGACCGATGCCTCCTCGCCTTCGAGCATCTCCTCGATGACGACTTCCCTGCCCGCATCGCCGAACACCTTCTTCTCCATCGCATCGCGCAGCGCCTGCTCGGCCTCGGCGACCGTCCTGCACACCGTCACGCCCTTGCCCGCGGCGAGGCCGTCTGCTTTCACGACAAGGGGCGCGCCCTTCTTCTTCACGTACTCGAGCGCAGTGGCCGGGTCGGTGAATGTCTCGAATGGCGCGGTGGGTATGCCGTGCCTCTTCATGAACTGCTTGGCGAAGACCTTCGAGCCTTCGAGCTGCGCGCCGCGGCTGTCAGGGCCTAAGGCCTGCATGCCCGCATTGCGGAACTCGTTCACAATGCCGGCGCACAGCGGGGCTTCCGGGCCGATGATCGTCAGCCCGACGTCATTCCGCTTCGCGAACTGCACGAGGCCCTTGAAATCATCCGCCTTCACAGGCACAGGCTCGCAAAGCCGCATGATGCCCGCGTTGCCCGGCGTGCAGAACAGTGATCCGACTTTGACGCTCTGCCTGACTTTCCAGGCGATCGCATGCTCGCGCCCGCCGCCGCCGATAATGAGGACATTCATGATCGTCCCGACATTGTGTTTAGGAAACTGCTTGTCCCGGTACCAAGATAGTATAGCAAATGGAATGCTGAACGGCAAGTCGCAACGGCAGGGGGCTCCGCATTGGCAGGTCCACGCGGACGCTCCCGCCAGCAGATGCCGGCAGGCGCGCCGGGCGCTTCCTCATACCCTCTTCGCTTCAATCCTGCCCAGCAGACGCAGCATGCCGTCGAGAATCGTCAGCGGATGCGGCGGGCAGCCCGGTATGTACAAATCCACCGGCACGACACTGTCCGCGCCATCGCATGCTTCCGGATGGCCGATGTACGGACCGCCCGCGATGGCACACGCGCCTGCCGCTATGACGATCTTCGGCTCCGGCACGGCCGCGTAGGTCTTTTCGAGCGCAAGGCGCATGTTCCGCGTCACGGGCCCGGTGATCAGCAGCCCGTCGGCATGGCGCGGCGATGCAACGAACTGGATGCCGAAGCGGCCAAGGTCGAAGACGACCGTGGCAAGCACGTTCGTGTCGGCCTCGCACGCGTTGCAGCCGCCCGCGCTCACCTGGCGCAGCTTGAGCGAGCGGCCGAGCAGGCGGCGCATCTTCAGGTCGAGCGCGCGGACAAGCGTGCCCTCGCGGCCCGTGTGGATGAGCTCTTTGCGCGTGCGGGCGGCGAGGCGGAACTCGCGCGAGAAGGAGATGACGCCGTCTTCACACGCGTCGGCACATGCGCCGCAGAAGATGCAGCGGCCGAGATCGATGGCAAGCCGCCCCTTGTTCACCTGGATCGCTCCCGTCGGGCAGACGGCGGCGCAGGATGTCGTGCATGCCGCGCGGCATTTCGTCGCGTCGATCCGCGGCAGGCCCCTGAACCGGTCTGGCAGCACCGGCTCGCCGGCCGGGTAGGCAACCGTGCGGTTCTTCTGCCGCACGCGCTCGGCAAGAATGGAGAACATGGCGTTAGAGGTCGTGTCCGCAATAGGACAGGTTGAAGCTCTTGTTGCAGAGCGGGAAATCAGAAATCTGCTGGTTGCGCATCGCGAGTGCAAGGCCAAACCAGTTGTGGAACGATGGATCAACCACCTTGTACCGCGCAAACCGCCCGGCTGCATCGGTGATCGCCACGTGGCACACCGCGCCGCGCCACGCTTCGCACAGGGAAACCGCAAGAAGCGACGGCCCGGGCTGCGCGGCCGGGCTGCGCGTCGCGCCCTCAGGCAACGAGCGCACCTGCTCGTTGATATACTCAACCGACCGGAGCATCTCACGCCATCGCACATGCGCGCGGGCGAACACGTCGCCCGTGTGCCACGTGGATGCCGCCATCCGCGCGAGGCGGAACGCGCCCGTGGGGAAATCCACGCGGACGTCCCGCTCGATCCCGCAGGCGCGCGCACACGGGCCGACGAGCCCGATTGTCACCGCGGCTTCGTGCGGCAGAACGCCTGTCCGCTCGAACCGCGCGGTGACGGACGGCGAACGCCACATCAGCTCCACCGCTCCCGTCACGTCGCGCGTTGCGCGTTCGAGCCGGCCGAGCAGCTCGGCTGCGCGCGCCTCGTCAATGTCCACGCGCACGCCGCCGGGAACGACGAGCCCGCGGCCGAACCTGTTGCCGCACAACAGCGCCGTCATGTTGAGAAAATCACCGCGGATGCGGCCGCAGTAGGACGCCGTGGGAAGGAAGCCGACGTCGTTCGCCAGCGCGCCAAGGTCGCCCGTGTGGTTGGCCAGGCGCTCGAGTTCGAGCGCAACCGCCCGCAACGCCTGCGCGCGCGGCGGCGCGGCGCATCCGCCAAGCGCCTCGCACAGCTCGGCGTGCGCGGTGGCATGCGCGATCGTCGTGTCGCCGGCCAGCGTCTCGATATAGTGGATCGTACGGTTGTCCGGGCCGTTTTCAAGCGCGCGCTCGACGCCGCGATGCTGGTAGCCAAGCGCGATCTCGAGGTGCATCACCGTCTCGCCATGGCACTGGAAGCGGAAGTGGCCCGGCTCGATGATGCCTGCGTGAACAGGCCCGACGGCGACCTCGTGCACTTCCTCGCCTTCGACGCGGTAGAAGTCGCAGACGCCGGGGACGGGCGCATCGGCGGACGGGCGCCGCGTGCCGCCGCGCACCGCGTCGGCCCGGCCGCTGAAACGGAGTGGCTTGAGCCATGGATGCCCTTCCGGCATGATCCCGAACCGCTCGGCCATCTCGCGCTCGAACAGGTGCGCCTGGGCGCACTCGGGCGTCAGCGCAGGATACGAGTCGCCCACCGCGGCCGACACGACGCGGAGCACTCCCCCGCCGTGGTCGGCCAGCACGGCCAGCAGGCGCGCACGCGCCCCGCCGTTCGGCGCCGCACACAGCGCGGCAAGCCGCGCGCCGCCACGCACTTCCTCGATCACCGTCCTGCGGAACAGCCCGAGCGCAACCATCGGCACTGAAGCAAGCGGGATTGCTCCGCCGTTCTGAATGATGGCGCATGTGCTCATGGCCGGCCTCCCAGCGCCGCGACCGCCGCCGCGATGAGCTGCTGCAACGCGCCGGGCACGCACACGCCCAGCACGAGCGCAAGCGCGCACAGCGCCATCGGCGGCACAATCGTCGCGCGCAGCTCGCGTTCCCGCGCCATGCCGGCCGGCGCGTCGCCGAACACCATGCCGGCCGCCGCGCGCGTCATGCACAGGAAAATCACCGCCATGATGCCAAGCGCCACCGCCGCGCACCAGCCGAGGCGCGCGTCGAATGCGGCCTTCAGGATCATGAACTTGCCCACAAACACTCCGAAGGGCGGCATGCCCGTGATCGCGATGATGCCCGCGAGCCACAGAACGCCCGATGCCGGCTGCACGCGCAGCATGCCGCGCACCGAGCCGATGTCCTTTGTCTTGTACGCCGCGATGACGTTCCCGGCAACCAGGAAGAGCAGCGCCTTCACCGTCGAGTGGTTCGCCGCATGGAGCAGCGCGCCCCCTGCGCCGCCCGTGCCGGCAGCCAGCAGGCCGATTCCCGCGCCGAAAGCAAGGATGCCCATATGCTCGACGCTCGAGTACGCAAGCAGGCGCTTGAAATCGCGCTGCGCGACAATGAACACCGCCGCCACACCCATCGACAACAGGCCGAATCCTGCGAGCAGCCTGCCGCAGAACGCCCCTTCGCCCAGCGCGCCGCACACGCCGCTCATCCGCAGAAGCGCGAGGAACGCGCAGTTCAGCAGCGCGCCCGAGAGCAGCGCGGACACAAGCGACGGCGCCTCGCTGTGCGCGTCAGGCAGCCACGTGTGCATCGGCGCGAGCCCCATCTTCGTTCCGTACCCGACGAGCATGCAGATGAACGCCGCGCGCAGCCATGCGCCCTGCGCGCTCTTCCCCGCCCAGGCGCCCACGGCGACCGAGAGCTGCGGCGCCGCGCCATCCGGCCCCGCGACCGCCACACTGAGGAAATACGTGCCCAGCAGCGCCAGCGCGATGCCGACCGAACAGATCAGCAGGTACTTCCACGCGGCTTCGAGCGAACGGTGATGGCGGTGGAAATGGATGAGCGGCGCGCTGGCGAGCGTCGTCGCCTCGATCGCCACCCACAGCACGCCGAAATGCCTGCTCACGCATACCAGGCTCATCGTCCCGAGAAACACGAGCAGGCACCCAGTGAACACGGCTTCCGGCTGGTTGGCAAAGACGAAACCCTCCTCGAAATCCTCATGCCCGCTCTCGCGCTCGCGGCGAAGATACCCGATCGAGTACACCGCGGCAAGCAGGGCAAGCAGGCTCGTGATCGAAAGGAAAAGCAGGCCGGGCGCATCGAGCGCAAGCCACGCGCCCGGCGCCGCCTCGCGCCGCGTGAACCAGCAGCACGCCGTCAGCACCGCGTGCGCGCCCGTGACGGCAAGCAGGATCGCCTGCCGCAGCCAGCGCCACCGCGCGACGAACGCCGCACACCCCGCCGCCAATGGCATGATCACCAGCGCCGCGCTCATGACTGCGTGTCCTTAAGGGCCGAAAGCTGGTCCGTGTCGATGTGGTCGAACTCGCGGCTGATATGGAAAATGGCGATGCCCATGACGAACACGCCGACAAACAGGTCGAGCAGCACGCCTAGCTGCACAAGAAACGGCTCCTCGCGCGCGATGGCCATGCCGAGCGTGTAGATGCCGTTCTCCATCACCAGGTAGCCTGTCACCTGCGTGATCGCCTTCTTGCGGCTCACGATCAGGAACAGCCCGGAGAACAGCGTGAACAGCGCCACCGGCACCATCAACGCCGACGGCGCGGGCGCCGGCAAAGGCAGCCGCGCGCTCAACCGCATCGCGATCCCCAGCGCCGCCACGCCCGCCAGCACGGACACGGTGTACCCCACGAGCGGCTCGATCTCGCGGTTCACCCCAGCCACCCGCTGCGCCCGGCGCAACAGCCACGGGAACACCACGCCCTTCATCACCCCACTCAACACGGCAAACGCGACCAGCGGAACACCCAGCCGCCCTTCCTCGATAAGCACCGCCAGCACGCCAAGCACCACGCCCTGCGCCGCGGCCGCATTGATGCTCGCCCCTATCCTGCCCGAGCCGAGCAGCCAAAGGTTCGTCAACACCACCACAACCAGCAATGTATCCATTAACGAATGCATGTCACCTCAACGCCATGATCGCCGCCAGAAGCGCCAGCGCCGCGGCCCCGGCAATCAGGTGCGGCACGCGCGTCAGCCGCAGACGCGCCATGCTCGATTCAACGGCGCCCACGCACACGCCAAGCGCACACATGCCCCCGAGGAACGCCGCGCCGTCAATCACCGCGCTCCCCGTGTGCACCGGCGCCGCGATCCCAACAAGCAGCGAGCCGAGCAGCCACAGCTTCAGCGCGGCTCCGTACTGGATCGCCGCAAAATCAGGCCCGCCATGATCGAGCACCATCACTTCATGGATCATCGTGAGCTCAAGATGCGTGTTCGGATCGTCAACCGGGATGCGCGCGTTCTCGACCAGAAACACGATCGCCATCGCGCCCGCGGCAAGCGCAAGCACAGGCCCTGCACCGCGCCACGCCTCCGGCCCGAGCGGGTTGATGATCCCGCTGAGAGACCACGCATGCACATGCCGGCCAAGCGCCGCAAGGCTTATCAGCAGCGCCGGCTCGGCCATCGCGGAGAACTGCGCCTCGCGGCTCGCGCCCATGCCCTCGAAACTCGAGCCCGTGTCGAGCGCGGCGGACATGGTGGCAAAACGCGCGAGCGCAAGCAGGTACGCCACAAGCAGGATGTCGCCGCCAAACGCCGCAACCGCCGGCAGCCGCCCCGCGGGGACAAACAGCAGCGCCAGCACAACCGCCGCGAGCGACACCACGGGCCCCGCGCGGAACACCCATGTCGTCGTCTCGCTGTACACGGCGCCCTTGCGCACGAGTTTCCACAGATCATAGTACATCTGCAGCAGCGGCTGGCCGCGCCGCCCGGCGAAGAAGGCTTTCGTCCTGTTGATCACGCCAAAAAGGAACGGCGCAAGCAGCAGCCCGAGCACAAAATGTATCACCGGAAGCGCCTTCATGCTACAAAAGCCACACAAGCAGGATGATGAACGTGATCGCGATGTACAGCACGTACAACTGAAGCCGCCCGTGCTGCAGCCGCTGCAAAGGCCCAACCAGACGCATGCACGCACGGACAAAGGGCGCGAACACACGCGCGCGGAACATGTCGGTCGCGTGCGTCTCGTACCGCCCCTGCCTCGGGAACAGCCCCGCGGGAAGCGTCTCGTCGCGCGTCACGCCCGCCGCCGCGCGCAGCGGCTCGATCAGCGGCTCCGCGAACGACGCGCCAGTGTACTGCATCCGCGCCGCCGGCCGCGCATACCCGCAGTCCCACGTCGGCCCGCGACCGACCCGCCTGCGTGACAACATCGCGCGCCGCAAGAGCCACAGCAGCGCGATGATGCCGAGAAGAAGGCCGGCGGCGCACGACACGATCGCCAGCATGCTCCCCAGCAGCGGCAGCGCACCCTTGTCGCCGCCGACAAGGCCAAGCGACGGCGCAAGCACGCGTGAAAGCACCAGCGGCGAGGCCATGCCGATCAACGCGCAGAGCGACGCAAGGATGATCATCGGTACGCGCATCGCCGCGCCTGCCTCGTGCGCCGCGGCCGCGCGCGCCGTCCGCGGCTCGCCAAGGAACACGATGCCGAACACCTTCGCGAAACACGCGCACGCCAGCCCGCCGATCAGCGCGAGCGAGCCGAGCGTGGCAAGCGCGGGCACTGCGACGCCGAACGGCTCGCGCGAGACGGCGGCGAACGAACCCGTGTAGATCAAAAACTCGCTGATGAACCCGTTCAGCGGCGGCAGTGCGCAGATCGCCGCCGCGCCCACGAAGAACGTCGCGCCCGTCACTCGCATCCGTTTCAGCAGCCCGCCCAGCTCATCGATGTTGCGCGTCCCCGTTGCATGCGCCACGGCGCCCGCGCCGAGAAAGAGGAGGCTCTTGAACAGCGCGTGGTTCGCCACATGAAGCAGCGCGCCGGCAACGCCCGTCGCCGCAAGCAACGCGTTGCCCGTGCCTAGCCCGAGCAGGCCAAGGCCGAGGCCGAGCGCGATGATCCCGATGTTCTCCACGCTGTGGTACGCCAGCAGCCGCTTGATGTCGTGCTGCCCCAGCGCGAAGAACACGCCGAACACGCCCGACACAGCGCCGATCGCCACCAGCGCCCAGCCCCACCACAGCGGCGGCGCCGCCGTCTGCGTCATCAGACGCACGATGCCGTAGATGCCTGTCTTGATCATGACGCCGGACATGACTGCGGAGACGTGGCTTGGCGCCGCGGGATGCGCCTCGGGCAGCCAGACGTGCAGCGGGACGAACCCGGCCTTGGTGCCGAAGCCCACCAGCGCCAGCGCGAAGAACAGGCCCGCGTGCGCCGCCGACGCCTGCGCCCTGCCGTCCGCGCCGTACCAATCGAACGTCCCCGTGTCACGCGCCATCATGATGAACATGGCGCACAGGAACGCCGTGCCGATGTGCGTCGCCGCAAGATACGTCCAGCCGGCCTCGCGCACCTCCGCGCGTTCGTGCTCGAACACGACGAGGAAGAACGACGCGAGCGCCATCACCTCCCACGAGATCAGAAACAGCACGCTGTCCCGCGCGATCACCACCAGCATCATGCTCGCCACTAGCATGTTGTAGAAGAACCATGCGGCGCCCAAATGCCGCTTCCCTCCTTCCGCGCGAAGATACCCCGCGCCGTACACCGCGGCCAGCCCGCTCACAAGCAGTATCACCGCAAGGAAAAAGCCGGACAGCGCGTCAAGCTGTACATGGAACGAGCCAAGGGGAAGATGCCAGGGATGCTGCAGACTGCTCACACCCGCGCCGCACGCAGCGCACAGGGCGGGAATGATGCCAAGGAGGCATCCCGCCACGGCGCCTGAGGCGCCTATCGCGTGCGCCGCGCGCCCCCTGCCTGCCACAACGGCAGCCGCGCCGCACGCGACGAGCAGCGCCGCGGCCATGAGTACATGATTGACGCTCATGGCCGTGCGATGCG
>JAAYZF010000435.1 GCA_012514975.1 bacterium | reverse complement strand
TTTGCTTTCCATTCCTTTCCAGTCGCTTCAATGATACGCAGTGTGTGCTCGACTGTTGTGAACATCGTCTCCAAGGTGACGTGGAAGTTGGGCCCGAAAAGGGTCACAGCATCCTTGATGGCGTTGTCGATGAAGACTTGGTGTTTTGAATTGGCAATCCTCTGCAGTTGCGTAAAGAAATCCGTATCCAAAGGAGGCAAACAACCACCTTCGTCGCGCAGTTTGTCAACAAAGGACGCCCCCCTTGTTGCACCCGCTCCCAACACGATAACCGCCATGGTCACCTTCTTGCAGGAGTTAAACTACGACCGATAAGCCCAGCAGTACAACGCGTGCGCTGACTGGGTTCTCCACTTTGACGCGCGTCTGCGTAAGAATGGCGCGGATCGCCGTCTCGTACGCCTCTTTCCATCTGTCCCAAGGCAGCAAATCAACGCTCACTGGCATGGTCAGTTGCTCGTATTGGCCAGACTTCAGGATGTTCAGATCCCATTCGTCTGGCACGAGCGTCACGCTGCCGTTCTTGTCTATCTGCAGCGTCTTGACTTCGCGCACGACGTGGCGAGACTCGCCCTCGACATGCAGCATTGCCCGCGCGAGCAGCGTGGGTTCGTCCTGAGAGTCACGTGTTCGCAGGAAGGAAACATCGCCGCTGAACAGCGGGCCACGCGTGTGCGCGAGGAGTGCATCGATCAGGGGATGCCCGATGCCCATCAGATCGGCCTTGCGCAGTCGCATGGCGGTTGGCCGGTCGAACGTGACGCCGTCGTAACGCGCGGCGACGCCGCGCTGTGCCAGCAAGGCAGCAGGCGTGTTGATGCGCTCGGTGCCATTGTCCGGCAACACCGAGCCGCCCAGGCGCAGGGTGGCGCGCTCGGCCCACGCCCGCAGGTCTTCGAGCGTAACGGCACCTTCTATCCGAAGATAATCCTGGAGATTGAACGCTGTCAAATCCTGTGTGAGATCATTCATGGCGTCCGCGGCTTCACGGGCTTTCTGCAGGGCGTCCTCGATCTCGCGTTCGGTGCGCGCATAGTCCTTGTCGACCAGCGCTTTCATGTAGAGCGCCTGATAGTTTGGGGATGCGCCAAGCAGGCCGAGGATTTGCGACCGGAAGTCCTCCGTCGGTTCGCCCGTGGCGGGATCAACCCTGCCGATAGTCCGGGCGATATCGCCCAGTTTCCGGTCAAGCAGAGCGTAGATGCGTTCCTCGACCGTGTCGCGTGCGATCAGGTTGTACACCTGACAGGTGTCATGCTGGCCGTAACGATGAATGCGGCCAATGCGTTGCTCGACGGCCATGGGATTCCAAGGCAGATCGTAATTGAAGAGAATGTGTCCCACTTGCAGATTGATGCCTTCGCCGCCGGCCGACGTGCTGATGAGGAACCGCGCGCCATCTTCCTTCCAGAACTCGCCCATCGCCGCGATCTTTCGCTCGAGCGCGCCGCCGCGAATGACACAGATAGTATCAGCGCCATAGAGTTTTCCGAGCTCCTCGCACAGGAAGCCCAGTGTTTCCAGGTACTGAGTGAAGATCACGAAGCGTTCGTCTGGATTCTGGCGGCGCAGGTCGTCAATGGCGCGGGTGAGTGTCAGGAACTTGCGATCCGGCCCCGTGGGCGCAAGCGTAATGAGCTCGCGTACTTTTGCCGCTTCGTTGGGGATATCGGCATCCGCATAGATGCCTTCGTCGCCGTCTTCATCGCCATCGAGGGCCCAGGATGTATCCTCCTCAAGCGTGCGGGCGATGCGCTGGCGGATTGCGGTGGCGAGGCTCTCGGCGTCAACATCGTCGCCCAAGTCCCGGCGCATCGCAGCGACATCGCGCGCCAGCGCGCGGATTTCATCCTGCACATTAAGTATTTCGTCTGCCAGCCGCGCGCCGTGCGTCTCGCGGCGTTTGCGTTCGAGGCCAAGCATGTGCCGCGTGAGCAGCACCATGAGACGGCGGCGCAATGCCTGAATGATGGCACGCGGACTCGACGACATGATCTTCTGGAACGTTGTCATGACAAACCCGATCGCGCGCTGCTTGCTCGTCGTGCGTGCCTGCGTAATCCCCGCCGCGTTATAGCCTTCACGGAGGTACTCGGTCAGTTGGTCGTAGAAACGGCGTTCACGGGCTGCCTGGTCGAAAATCTGTGACTGAACCTGGCGGCGCATGAAGATCGGCTCGCCGTGCGCATTGGTTACTTCGCGCTTGGTGCGGCGGATCATCACGCGGTTGAGCAGCGCGCGATGCGCCTCGATGGCCGCCGGATTCGGGAACAACTGTTCATCAAGCAGGGCGACGAGCGACCAGAACTGGTAATTGTCACCTTGATGCGGCGTGGCCGACAGGAAGAACAGGTCGCGCGTGTGGCTGCGGAGCGCCTCGGCCAGTTTGTAGTTCTGAGTGATATCGGTTTTTTTGCCATAGCGTTTGCGGCTGAGATGGTGGGCTTCATCAAAGACCACGATGTCCCAACGCGGGCCGGCCAGGAGGCGTTCGATGCGCGCCGGGCGCTTGAGCAGGTCAATCGAAGCGATGACGCGGTGTTTGTGCTCCCAGATGGCGGATGAATGGTCGCGGAAGTCGAGGCCAAGGATGTCGAACGGCAGGCGGAACGCGTCGCGCAGTTCGTTTTGCCAGTTTTTGACAAGGCCGGCTGGAGCGATGACCAGAATGCGTTCTGCCTCGCCACGGGCGGCAAGCTCGCGGACGATCATGCCGGTCTCAATGGTCTTGCCCAGACCGACTTCGTCGGCGATGAGGAAGCGGCGGCGGTCGGCCAGAACAACATCGCGCGTCAGCAGGATCTGGTGCGGCAGAAGGTCGGTGCGGCTGTTCGAGAGCTGGCCGCCGGTGTTGTGCATAGGGAGCTGGTGGGCAAGTTGCTTGAGGATGAAATCGCGCGGGTCGTCCCAGTCGCCCCGGCGCGCGCGTTCCCACATGTCGGGCACGAGCTCGAGGCGTTCGAGCGGAATTGTCTCGAGCCGCCGGCCGTCATCGGAGTCAAAGACCACGTCGGCGACGTAGACGCCGAAATTGTCCGAAATGCGGAGGACCTCACCAGCGCCGAGGTCAAGACGGCCTTTGACGCGGACGCGCTGGCCGGCTGCTATCTCATAGGCGGGCGTTTGCTCAGACATGGTGCACCTTCAGCCGGTCAGATTGAAACTCGCGCGATAGAATGGAACGCCGCATACCTCCTCGGTCACCGGTGTGCCGAATATCAGCCACACGGGCAACGGCAGCCCTGGATATCCCAGGCAGAGCTTGTTACCGCGGTCAAGTTGGGACTGGAACACTACTTGAATATTGGCACGCAGCGTGTCCTGAAGGAATGAAGCATGCCGCTGCAGCACAGCGCAGATATGGCGCGCCATCAGCTCGACATCGGGCCGGGCAGCAAGAAGCACATCCTCGAGCCCGTCCACGCGCAGGTCTTCATAGGGTGCAAGCCCGGGCGTTTCCTGTTCGAGCTCGCGGAGAAAGTCGAGAATGCCGATGCGGCGCCTTGCGGCAGGAAATCCAGCGTCCGCGGGCCTCGGTGGCGACAGGTGTTTCTCCTGAATGAGAATGTAGTTAGGCATGGCTGCC
>JAAYZF010000036.1 GCA_012514975.1 bacterium | reverse complement strand
TAATACAAAAGGCAATTCCATCAATTGTAAGGAGGCTCCTGGTATGAAGAAAGCACTGGCACTGGCGCTCGTTCTCATGTTGACCCTGACCGGCACGGCCCTGGCGGAGGGCAGAGTTTTCGGCTACACCTGCATGACCATGCTCAACCCGTTTTTCATCGTTCTGGAGAAATCTATCCGCGAGACGGTAGAGGCCAACGGCGATGAGCTGATTACATTCGACCCCGCGATGGACAACGCGCTGCAGATTTCCCAGATTGAGGACGCCATCAGCACGGGCGTCGAGCTGATGTTTGTCAACCCAGCAGACAAGGAGGGCATCATCCCGGCGCTTGTCCAGCTGAACGCGGCGAACATCCCGATCGTCAACTTCGACGCCGAAGTCGCGGACTACGAGAAGTATGTCACCGCCTACGTCGGCTCCAACAACTACAACGCCGGCTACGTCTGCGGCATCGACCTGTGCGAGCGGCATCCGGAGGGTGGCAACATCGTCGTCCTCGACTATCCGGCCGCGCAGAGCGTCGTCGACCGTATCAACGGATTCAATGACGCGATCGCCGAAAAGGGCGTCAAGTTCACGATTGTAGCGCAGCAGGACGCGCAAGGCGATTTGCAGAAGGCCATGGGCATCATGGACGACATTCTCCAGCGCGAGTTTGAAGGCGGCATCATCGCGGCGTTCGGCGGCAACGATCCGACGGCGCTGGGCATCTACGCCTCCTGCCTCGCGGCCGGCCGCACCGAGATCGAGATCTACGGCGTGGACGGTTCCCCGGATGCCAAGCAGGCCATTTCCGAGATGGGCCAGTTCGTGGGCTCCGGCGCGCAGTCGCCGATCTCCATCGGCAAGCTCTCCGCCGAGGTCGCGTATAAGCTTCTTGCCGGCGAGGAGTTCGAATTCCGCACCCCGGTCGAAACCTTCCTGATCAACCAGGAGAACGTGAAGGACTTCGGCATCGAGGGCTGGCAATAACCCCCATCAATCTCAATCCCGGTATGCGCAGGACGGGGCTTTCAAAGCCCCGTCCGCTTGAAAGATTATTGACCGGAAGTGATAGAATTGGCCAATCAGGACATTCTCCTCGAAATGAGAGGCGTTCACAAGCGCTTCCCCGGCGTCTATGCGCTGCGGGATGTTACGTTTGACCTCCTGGCCGGCGAAGTGCACGCGCTGCTCGGCGAAAACGGCGCGGGCAAATCAACGCTTATCAAGATTCTGGGCGGCATCCACGCCATCGACGAGGGCGAAATACACATCGACGGCAAAAGGGTCGAGATCAACAGCGTGGCCGACGCGCAGAAAAACCACATTTCCATCATCCATCAGGAGCTTGCGCAGGTTCCGCACATGACGATAGCGGAGAATATCTTTCTGGGCAAGGAGATCGCCGGAGGGTTCTTTTCCGTCCGGCGCCAGGAGATGCTCAAGCGCGCGCAGGCGCTTCTCAACGCCTACGATTTCGACGTGCCCGCGTACAAAAAGCTCGCGGAGCTGACCATCGCGCAGCGGCAGATGATCGAGATCATCAAGGCGGTTTCGTTCAACGCGCGAATCTTGGTCATGGACGAGCCCACCTCGTCGCTCTCCGACAAGGAAGTTGAATTTTTGTTCCGCACCATCCGCCGCCTGAAGGAGGAGAGTGTCGGAATCATCTATATCTCGCATCGACTGAGCGAGCTGTTCAGGGTCTCCGACCGCGTGACGGTGCTGCGCGACGGCATGGTCATCGGCACCCGGAACACGCAGGAGGTCAAGCAGAACGAGCTAATCGCGATGATGGTCGGGCGCGAGCTTTCAAATTATTATACACGCTCGTTCCGAGAGGAACGCGGGAGTGAAATACTGCGCGTGGAGAACCTCTCTTCGGGCGACCAGATTCACAACGTCAGCTTCTCGCTGTACGAGGGCGAGATTCTGGGCCTCGCGGGCCTGGTCGGCGCGGGGCGGAGCGAGGTCTGCCGCGCGATTTTCGGCCTGGATGCGCTTACCGGTGGCAAGATTTTCGTTCGGGGCGAGCCGGTGCGCATCGCCTGCGCGGACGACGCCATGCGCCTGGGAATCGCGCTGGTACCGGAGGATCGTAAGAAGGAAGGCATCTTTAGGATCAAAAACGTGACCTTCAACATCACGCTCAAGGTGCTCCGGCGCATCTTCCGCGGCCTGAAGGTGGACAAGGCGCTTGAGTACAGAACGGCGGACGAATACATACGCAGCCTGTCGATCAAGACGCCGGGGCAGGAGCAGCTGGTGGGGAACCTATCGGGCGGCAACCAGCAGAAGGTGGTTATCGCCCGGTGGCTGGCGACCGAGCCCAAGATTCTCATCATGGACGAGCCCACACGCGGCGTCGACGTCGGCGCAAAGGCCGAGATATACGGCATCATGAACGAGCTGGCAAAGCGGGGCGTGTCCATCATCATGGTCTCCTCAGAACTGCCCGAGATCATCAATATGTCCGATCGGGTTGTGGTCATGGGCGGCGGCACGGTCCGGGCCGTGCTGGAGCGCGGGGAGTTCTCGCAGGAAAGAATTATGACGCATGCAACGGAGGGAATGTAGATGCAAAAAGAAAACACCGTCGGCAGGGTACGGCCGGTCTCGCGCCCGTTTGGCAGGTTCTTCAGGGACAACGCCGCGATATTGATTGGCCTTTTTGTAATCTCCGTGCTGATACAGTTCCTCTCCGGCAACGGAAATTTCCTGAACGGGCTGTTCTTCAAGCAGTCCAACATCATGAACGTGCTTCGGCAGGTGGCCGTCAACGCAAACGTCGCCTGCGGCATGTGCATCGTCATCATCCTGGGCGGCATCGACATCTCCGTGGGCTCCATCATCGCGCTGTCGGGCGTGTTCTGTGCCGGCATGATCGCCAATTACAACATGCCCGTGTGGGTCGCGGTCGTCGTCGGCGTATTGACGGGCCTCCTGTGCGGCGTCGTCAACGGCTTCATCATCTCCACGACGCCTCTGCCGCCGTTCATCGTCACGCTGGCGATGATGCAGATCGCGCGCGGGTTCGCCTACATCTACACCTCGGGCGCGCCGATTCGCTGCATGATCCCCGAGTTCTACAACCTCGGCACGATCTTCGTCGGCGGGATCGTCCCCATTCAGGTCATCTACTCAATTGTATTGGTGGCAATCACGCTGTACATACTCGC
>JAAYZF010000434.1 GCA_012514975.1 bacterium | reverse complement strand
GCTCAAGATCATCAAGGACGAGCAGCCCGTCATCGTCGACCTCAATGAAGCGCAGCTCCGCGCCGGTCGCGGCGCACGCCTGCTGCCACGGCACGAGGTTTGAGTGGTGCTCGAGCTGCGTGGTGACGACGATGTCACCCGCCTTGAGTTCGTTGCGGGCCCACGAGTAGGCGACGAGGTTGATGGCCTCGGTGGTGCCGCGCGTGAAGATCACCTCGCGCGGGCTGCGCGCGTTGAGCAGTGCACGCACGTCTTCGCGCGCGGCCTCGAAGTTGGCGGTTGCCGCCGCAGCGTGCGTGTAGACGCCGCGGTGCACGTTGGCGTACGCGCTCTCGTAGGTGGCACGCAGCGAATCGAGCACCTGCCGCGGCTTCATCGCGCTCGCGGCGCTGTCCAGGTACGCGAGCCGCCGGCCCGTGTTGGGCCCGGCCTGCAGGATCGGAAAGTCCGCGCTCACGCGCTCCGGATCGAGCGGCGCGACGGCGGCGCCTGTGGCTGGTGCGGCTGCTGGTGCGGGGGAGTCACTCATGCTGCCCTGATCCTATCGCCGCAGCGCCTCCGGCCCCGCCGCACCCCGCCTGCACCGCCCGTCCAACTCCGTGGGGAATTGCCCAGATATGGACTGGTGAACGCCCATGGAATTGCGACGCGCCCGGGCGGGATGCCCGGGCGCGTGCGATTTCCTCGGGAGCTTTTGTGAGTTCCGTCGACTCCAGCCGACGATCTTCACAAAAGCTCGGGGATGTGGTTCGAGCGGGGGCGTCAGCCCTCCTCGCCCTCACCCTCGGTGGTGGCGGCGGCGTCTGCCTCGCCCTCGCCCTCGGCGTCAGCCTCGGCCGCAGCCGATGCTGACTTGGCCTGCTGCGCGTTGGCCTTCTTGAGCGCTGCCACGCTGTCCTTGACCTGCTTCACGCGCGGGTCCTTGGCGTCGGCGTGCTTGATGAAGGCGTTGAACGCTGCGATCGCCGCCGGCAGGTCCTGCGCGTTGGATGCCGCAAGGCCCCAGCCGTAGTACGCGTTGGCGCGGTCATCACCCTTGGCGCTCTGCGCGATCTCCTTGAGCAGCGCCGCGGCCTCCTTGTACTGGTTGGTGCCCATGAGCGAGCTCGCCAGCATCTGCTTCACGTCGCGGTTGCTCTCATCGATCTTCACGCAGCCGCGCAGCGTCTTGATCGAGTTCTCGAGGTTCTTCTCGCGGTCCTTCGGGATCACCGGGGTGTCCTTGGGGTCCTTCGGGGAGGCGGGCGATGCCAGCGCGACGTAGCTCATCGCCAGGTTGCGGCACGCGCCGATGTCCTTCTTGTCCTTGTCGTACGCTTTCTTGGCTTCGGAGACGGCCTTCTCCTTGTTGTCGCGATCCTCCGCGACGGCCTTCTCCGCTGCCGTGAGCTTCTTCTCACTCTTCTTCTCACCGTCACTGCCGCAGCCAGCTGCAAGCAGTGCGGCGCACGCGATGACGAACACGAACAGGTAACGAAGCTTCACGAGACTCTCCCTAACGAATGTTGGATGCGCGCAGCGTACCTGCGCAAACCGGACGTTGCCTACCCGGATTGCCCGGATG
>JAAYZF010000433.1 GCA_012514975.1 bacterium | reverse complement strand
GCTCACGGGCAAGAACACACATTGAACAGGATCAACGGATGAACTGGAGGACCAGACCATGGTAAAGCTCGTTGCCCTGCTCAAGCGGAAGGCTGGAATGACCCGGGAGGAGTTTCGTGAACGATGGTTGTCCGCGCACACGAAGCTGTCATCGCAACTGCCGGGCTGCCTCGAGTACCGCATCAATATCGCACTCGATCATCAGCCGGGCGGCGACGGCGTCGAGCCGCTCTATGACGGCACGGCCGAGTTGTGGTGGGAGGACATGGAAGCCATGGAGCGCTCGTTCTGCTCGGCCATTGCCAAAGTCGCCGGCGACGATGCCGATGCATTCTGCTCCGCGCGCGTCCACATCTGCACCGAGGAATATGTCGTCGTACGCGGCGGCAATCCTGTGCAACCACCGGAGAAGGCCAAAACACCATGACCACTCCAACCGTGCCGTTCCGCCAGCTTCATCAGGATTTCCACACCTCGGAGCATATCGGGAATGTTGCTGCCGCGTTCAACCCGGACGAATGGGCTGAGATGCTCGTGCGTGCCCGCGTGCAGTCCGTCAACTGTTTCGCCCGCTGCTGGCACGGCTGGCTGTACTACGAGTCGGAAGCCTTCCCGCAATGGGTGCATCCGCATCTGCAACAGCGCGACCTGCTGCCCGCAATGATCACGGCGGCGCACAAGCGCGGCATCCGCGCGCCGGTCTATGTCGGCGTGCAGATGTGCAATGCCATGGCCGACCGCCAGCCCGAGTGGCGCCAGATGCACGCGGACGGGACGCTTGCGGGCAGCCCGCCGCTCGAGACGGGCCACAAGGGTCCGTTGTGTCTCAACACGCCGTTCGCGGCTTTCATGGACGGTTTGGTGCGCGAGCTGTGCGCGACGATGCCGGCTGTTGACGGCTTCTGGTTCGACGGCGTGAACACGCAGGACTGCGTCTGCTGGCATTGCAGGATGGAGATGCTCGAGCGCGGCATCGATCCCGCCGATCCCGCCGCGCGGGCGCGGTTCGGCCACGAAGTCGTCACGCGCTGGACGCGCCGGATGAGCGCGCTCGTGCGCAGCCTCAAGCCTGACGCCACGCTCTTCTACAACGCAGGCCACCTTGGCCCGGGCCACGTCGCCATGGGCGATGCCTACACGCACTGGGAGGTCGAGTCCGTGCCGTTCGAGGGCTGGGGCTTCACGCATTCGCCAGCCGTGATGCGCTACGTGCGCACGACGGGCAAGCCGGTCGTCGGCATGACCGTCCGCTTCCACACCAACTGGGGCGACCTGCATTCGTTCAAACATCCGGTCGAGCTCGAATACGAGTGCGCGCAGATGCTTGCGTTGGGCGCGCGGTGCTGCATCGGCGATCATCTCCATCCGTCGGGCAGACTCGAGCCGGCCACATACGAGCTGATCGGCAATGCGTTCCGGGCAGTCGAGGAGGCTGAGCCGTGGTGCGACGGCGCGCGGCCCGTGTGCGAGGCCGCGGTGCTCACGCCCGAGTCGCCCGTGCCCGGGTGGGGCGCGAACGAGCCTGCGGCAATCCGCGGCGCGCTGCGGCTGCTGCAGGAAGCCGCCGTGCAGTTCGACATCATCGATGCCACGGCCGAGCTGAAGCCCTACCGCCTGCTGATCCTGCCGGATCACGTCACGCTCACGCCTGAGCTGGCCGCACGCATTGACGCGCATGTTGCCGCAGGCGGCGCGGCGTTGAGCAGCGGAAGCAGCGGACTGAAAACGGACGGCGGTGCCGCTCTGTCCTGTCTCGGCATCGAGCGCGTCGGCGACGCGCCATGGCATCCCGACTACGTGCGCCCGCACGGCGTGATCGGCGCCGGACTGCCCGAGACAGAGCACGTCATGTACCTGCGGGGCCAGCACGTGCGCGCGCTGGACGGCACGGAGATTCTCATCGAAGCGTACCGGCCGTATTTCAACGCCGCGTGGCCGCGCTACGCGGGCGAGCGCTCGACCGGCGAAGTTGTTTATCCTGCCGTGACACGCCGCGGCCCGGCCATTCACTTCGCGCACCCGGTGTTCCGCATTTACCATGAAACGTCAGCGCCGTGGGTGAAACAGATGGTGACGAACGCCATTCGTTCGCTGCTCGGCACCATGCTCGTCACGCACAACGGGCCGTCGACGCTGCGCGTGCATCTCAACGAGCAGAAGGCTGAGAAGCGTTTCGTGCTGCATCTTCTTCACTATGTGGGAACGGGGCTGGGCGGGAAGCGCGAAACGATGACGGACCGCATACCGTTGCATGATGTCGAATGCTCCCTCAGCGTGCGCGCTCCTGTTGCCGACGTGCAGCTCGTGCCGCAGAACACGCCGCTCGCCTTCCACCAGCGCGACGGCGTCCTCTCGTTCACTGTGCCGCACGTTCACGGGCGCCAGATGGTTGCCGTGGCTCCAGAAGCAGAACGCTGAAGGCGGGCTGCCTTCAGCGTTCCACACTCCACGGAAGCTGAGCTTCTCACTGCTCGGCGATCTTCGCTTCCTTCACCACCAGGTCGAGCGCCTTGTTCTCGCGCGCCGTCTGGTAGAGCGTGTCGAGATACCCGTCGCGCGCGAACGACTTGCGCACATTGTCGATGGTGCGGTGGAATGCCTGGGCGTAGTACTGGAGCTGCGGCTGGATGTCGGCATCGCTTGCCGTGATGTTCTCGGCCCTGGCGATGGCTTCGAGGATGTACTCGCCGCGCAGCTCCACTTCTGCCGCGGCGGTTGCCTGTTTCTGCAGCTCCGGCATGGCTGCCTTGATCTGCTCCTCGGTTTCGCCCTGGCGCATGCGGTTGCGGACCTCCTCCTCGAGGATGCGGCGGACACGGCCGCCGACGAGGGCGGGCGGGAGGGGGAGAGGATGGTTTTTCACGAGGGCTTCGCGGGCCAGGTCTCGCATGCGGCGCTGTTCCTCGTACTCGCGGTACTTCTCCTGGTTCTTGCCGATTGCGCTGCGCAGGTCGGCGACGGTGTTGCACTGCGGGTCGATCTGCTTGGCGAGCTCGTCAGTGAGCTCCGGTTTGCGGCGTTCGAGGATTTTCTGCACGGTGGCATGGAAGTCGATGAGCATGCCGGCCGCCTCCTTCATGTAGAAGTCCGTCGGCGCAGAGACCGAGAAATCGCGCGACTCGCCTTTCTTCATGCCGACGAGCTGATCGGCGAAGCCGGGAACGGGCATGCGGAACGTCGAGCTGAGCTCGATCCATGCGCCGTCGCGCTTGAGTTTCTGCTGGCCGCCGAGCGAGCCGGTGTAATCGACAACGACCCAGTCGCCAAATGCCGTGGGGCGGTCCTCGGCGATGTCCTCGAAGGTGGCGTGCTGGTCGAGGAGCTGATCGATGGTGCGGTTCACGTCCTCATCAGTGATGGCGACTTTCCGTTTGACGAGGGGGAGGCCCTTGTAGTTCTTCAAGGTAACGGCGGGGGCGACCTCGAACTCGGCGGTGAAGGCAAGCGGGCCGCTGTCAGGGAATTCAGGGTCCTTGGGCAGCCGGGGGCCCGTGACGGCATCGAGGTTGTGCTTCTTGATCACCGAGCGGATGACGCCGACGACGAGGTCTTCGAGCGTCGAGGCGCGCAGCTCGCGCTGGAAGCGCTGCTCGATGAGCTCCCGCGGCGCCTTGCCCGCGCGGAAGCCGGGCACTTCGGCGTAACGGCCGATGCGGCTGACGGTCTTTTCATAGCTCGCGCGCAAGTCCTCTTGGGGCACTTCGACATCGAGGACGATCTCGCACGGTGTTTTCGTTCTCACCTTCGCTTTGATAGGCATGGCAGTTGGTTGTTATGAGTTAAGGTGTCCGCTTGCTCTCGCGGCTCTGGATGCCTTCCCAGAACGAGCGTGGTGTTACGATCGCACCCGTTCCATCAAGCACTACCTCCAGCAAGTCCTTGTCGCCTGTCACCAGGTAGTCGGCACGAACAGTCATCGCGAGTCCAAGGACATGAGCATCGCTCTTGTCTCTGCAGGCGCCGTGAGGCACGGGCGACGGTGCTGCAATTTCTGCATTCTGGCGCAGGAAGGCGACGATTTCACCGGCAGCTTGGGTGGTCATCTTGATCTTTGACGTGAGTGCACGTTCCACTTCGCGCAGCAGGTGTTCAGAACAGGCAAGCTCGCAGGAGCCGATGCAGTACTGGAAGAGCGCTTCGCACAATCCCCGTGCCGCAAATGCCGCGACGATGACGTTGGCATCGAGGACGACTTTCATGAGAGGGCTTTGAACACGTCCTCATCGGTGAGTATGCCCTGGGCTTCAGCGAACGGCAGTGTCTTGGCACGCAGGCGTCGAAACTGCTCGACGGCCACATAGCGGCGGATCGACTCGCGGACGACATCGCTCACCGGCTGGTGTTTGGCGCGGCAGATCCGCTTAAGGTCATTCCGAAGCGGTTCGGGCAATCTGACAGTAAGTGTAGTCATATCGTACTACATTGTAACACATTCAGGTTCCCTTGTCAAGAACGGCGCCTACTTTCCTTTCCCCTTGCCCTTTGGCGGAGCGGGCTTTTCGGCTGCCTTGGCGGCCGTGCCGGCGCGTGTGTCCCCGGCGGCCGCATCGTCGCCGTTGCCGTTGTCCTCCCCAGGGGTCTCCTCGTCGCCGTTAGTGCCGTTCCCGTTGCCGTTTTCGGGCCCTTCGGGCGTGGCGATGGTCGGGAGCACGCGCGCGGCGCACACCAGCTTGTCGCCCTCGGAGAGGCGGGAGGCGCGCACGCCCTGCGTATTGCGGCCGATCTCGCGGAACTCGCTGGCGCGCGTGCGCGTCAACTGGCCCGACTCGGTCACCATGACGACCTCGTCATCGTCCTTGACGGTAAAGGCGCTGACGACCTTGCCGTTACGGTCGGTCGTCTTGATGGTGATGACGCCGAGGCCGCCGCGGCTCTGGCAGCGCCATTCGCTGAACGTGGTGCGCTTGCCGAAGCCGTTCTCGGTGAGGACGAGGACGCTGGTATTCTCGTCGTCGACGACTTCCATGTCGATGACGCGGTCGGTATCCTTGAGGCGGATGCCGATGACGCCGCGGGTGGCGCGGCCCATTTCGCGGCAGTCCTGCTCGTTGAAGCGGATGGACATGCCGTTGCGGGTGACGATCAGGATGTCGTCATGGCCGGCGGTGATCTTGACGCTTTCGAGCGTGTCGTCGCTGTCGATGTTGATGGCGATGATGCCGCCCTTGCGCGGGTTGCCATAGGCAGACAGCTCGGTTTTCTTGACGACGCCCTTGCGGGTGCACATGATGATGTTGTGCTTGTCGTCGAACTCGCGCACGCGGAGCATGGCGGCGATTTTCTCGTCGGAGCTGATCTGGAGGAGGTTGACGACGGCCTTGCCCTTGGCGTCGCGGGCCATCTCGGGCACTTCATAGACCTTCAGCCAGTGGACGCGGCCGGCGGCGGTGAAGATCAGGAGGTAGTCGTGCGTCGAGGCGACGAAGACGTGCTCGACAAAGTCCTCCTCCTTCATCGCGATGCCGCGCACGCCGCTGCCGCCGCGGTGCTGCGCGCGGAACGAGGCGACGGGGCAGCGCTTGACGTAGCCGGCGTGGGTGACGGTGATGACGGTCGTCTCGTCGGCGATGAGGTCTTCCATCGTCAGGTCGTCGGCCTGGGCGATGATGTCGGTGCGGCGCTCGTCGTTGAAGCGCTTCTTCAGGTCGTGCAGCTCGTCGACGATGATGCCGAGGAGGATTTTCTCGCTGCGGAGGATCGAGTTGAGGTACTCGATGAGCTTGAGAATCTGCTCGTATTCCTCCTGGAGCTTCTCGCGTTCGAGGCCGGTGAGCTGGTAGAGCCGCATGTCGAGGATGGCGTTCGCCTGGATTTCGGTGAAGTCGAACTGCTTGACGAGCCCGACTCTCGCTTCATCCCGGTTCTTCGACTGGCGGATGAGCCTGACGACCTTGTCGATGATGTCGAGGGCCTTGATGAAGCCTTCGAGGATGTGGGCGCGGCGCTCGGCCTTGTCAAGATCGAAGCGTGTGCGGCGAAGAATGACGTCGCGGCGGTGGGCGACGAACGATTCGAGCACGCCCTTGAGCCCGAGGGTGCGGGGCTCGCCGTCCTCGATGGCGATCATGATGCCG
>JAAYZF010000432.1 GCA_012514975.1 bacterium | reverse complement strand
GCCTGATACATCGGCAAAGTCCTCGGAGAAGAAATACGGCGGCACATGATGCTCGTGGCAAAGGCGGAGGTACGCATCGCGCCGTCTGCTGACCGTGAGATGCGGATCGCGGGCCTTGGTGTAATCGAGGTAGCCTATGTGGCGATGTCCGGCTTCGAGCAGGCAGTTGAAGGCGAGGCGGAGGTTGTCCTCTTCGTCGAACATGATGGTGTCGAAGCGGCGGGCATGGGCCGGGTTGACGATGATATAGGGCACGTCGCGGCGTTCAAGGGACGTGATGATTGCCGGCAGGTCGGTCGAGACGAGAATTGCGCCGTCGAACCTGCCTTCCTCGACCATTGCCTGGATGCGTTCGATTGTCTCGGTCTCCTGCGGGTCATAGAAGAGGACGGTGGTGGTATGATCGTGCTTGAGGAACTGGTTGGCGCAGCGCGAAAGGGTCATGTGCGAATAATGGGTGCCCAGCGTGCTGTAGTCGGTGATGAAGGCGATGGTCTGCGTGCGGCGCTGGAAGAGGAAGCGCGCGCGGATGTCCGGGCGGTACTTCAGCTTGCGCGCAGCGCGGAGGATGCGCTTGCTGGTGGCCTCTGAGACGCGGATGCTGTTGTCCGCGTTCGTGAGCACTTTGGAAACGGCCGCGGAGGAAACGCCCGCAAGGCGCGCTACATCTCGTATTGTTGCCGGCATGAATGGCCTCGTTCTGCGTTGTTACGGCAACAGTATACGCAACTTCGCCGTGGAGCGCAAGGGGGTGTGTGTTAGTATTCAGTATTCAGTATTCGGTATTCAGTGACCGGTGATCGGTGCCCGTCGTTTGGTCATCCCCCAAAGCAGTTTCATGGGGGATAATCGGTAATCGGTGAAATCGGCTGCTGGACAGCGCACCCGATTTTGGCCGCTGCGCGGGAACGACGGACGGCCGGTGATCGTTGTCCCCCAGGACTGGGGATCGGCGTCTCGGCACCCATGCGCCGCGTGTAGCTGCCGGGCGTTGCACTGGCCCCCCACACGCGTGACAAACCTCTTGCGCGCCTGCCGTATGTGGATGGGTGCTTCGCGTCCGTCAACCGGCCTCAAAGAGGGCCAGGCGGACACACGGTGTGTCAGCGTGCGTAGCGGAACTGGAGTCCCATCCTGCTCGCCGCTCACGCGCCGTTGTGCCGATGCACCATCGCGGCAGCCCAACATGCCTCGCACACGGGCCTCAAATCTGTTGCGCCGCCGTCCGCGCAACAGATTTGAAGGCCGCTTACTTCGCGTGGCCGTTGCCGTTCGTGTGGTGCGCGGGGATGACGAGCGAGGGATAGTGGATGCCCTTGCGCTCGCTGAACTTGAGCATGGCGACGCCCGTCAGTGCAAACTCGAACCTGCCGACCGGGAATGGCGGCAGGCCAAGCAGGAACGAAAGCAGGACATTCAACGAGCCGCCGTGGGCAAACACGGCGATCGAGTGGGCCTCAGCGCCTTTCTCGACCACATAGCCGCCCATGCGATGATGAATGCCGAGCGCGGCAAGTTCGGCGAGGAAGGATGGGCAGATGCGGGCATACATCTCGAAGCAGCCTTCGCCGATCTCGGTCTTCCACGTTTCCTCGGCGAAGCGGTCTTCATGGCGTTTCATCAGCGCGTCGGCCTCGTCGGGCGGCAGTTCCCTGACAGCATGGCTGGGCTCCCATTCCCTGAGGGCATGGAGCGTTTTCACGCGCAGCCCACGGCCGCGCAGGACGATCTCGGCAGTCTGGAGCGCGCGGCCGTACGGCGAGGAGAAGGCAACGGTAATGGGCGTATCCTTGAGCGCGACGTGCGCGCGTTCAGCCTGCGCGACGCCGTTGTCTTCGGAAAGGCAGCCGGCAACCGGAGACTCGGGGCAGACGAACGGATCGCCCGCCATCTCCGCGTGTCGTACGAGAATGATTTGCATGAGGTGGTCTACTTCCTTCTGTAAAACAGTGAGATGATGAAGAATGCCGCGGCGCCAAGCGACGCCTCGGGAACCATGTGCAGCGTGCGCGCGGCGCTCTCGGCGGTACGGCCTGATGAAGTCGTCACGATGACCGACCATGTGTACGTGCCCGACGCGGTCGTGTCGGCAAGCGTCCACACGAAATCGCTGCCGGCGTTGCCGACGATGGTTTTGTCGGGCCGCTGCACGATGTACTGCACATTGGTGACATCGCCGCCGATGAAGGCGTAGGCGCACTCGAGATCGAGCGGCGGGCCTGCCTCGATGTACGCGCCGTCCTCAGGCGCGACAAGAGATACGACCGGCGCATTCGAGCCGAAACCGTTGACAAACGGATCAATGTTAATCGCGGGTATCTCGGGGAACTCAACGACCGGCTGTGCGCGGACGGAATCTTTCGGCGTGGCGCCCTGGGTGTAGTAGTGCGCCCAGTCGTAGAAATAGGCGTCATCGGCATCGGCGCACATGGCCATGTCGTTCGACGGGCAGGCGGTGATCGAGCCGTTGATGAGGACTGCGAGCGGGCGGTAGTCCTGGCGCGGGATATTCCACCCCGCGGAGCTCTGCGTGAGGTTCGCGGGCCCGAGGCCCGTCTGCAGATGATTCGGCCAGGCATACGGCACGCCGGGCCACGTGGTGGTGACAAGCATGCCGCGTTTGGTCGTGCCCACGTTCATGTAGAGCCCAAGACCGGTCGGATGATCAGTGCCGGACGTTGCGCGGGTATACATGTCGATGACGACGCCGGGGCCCTGGTAGCAGTTGGTGGCAAAGGCGGGCACCGTGATGCTGCCAAGGAAGGCGTGGAAGCCGTTGCCGAGGTCGGTATAGCCGCTGTTCTTCTCGTAAACGCTCAGCCCCCATGTGCCGTACGAGGCAGGGGCATACGGGCGCCAGACGTTCATCTTGACGTAGCACCGCGCGGCGGCGGCAGCGGGATTCCCCTCCATGCGGAAGATGGCCGCATAGTTCACCGTATCACCCGGGGCGACTTCATACTTGTCGACGAGGAGCATCACGGCCGTCGCATTGGTGTAGCCCATGAACGGCGGCGGGCTGCTCAGGATTTGCAGGCTGGTGAACGGGAAGTCGCCGGCGAAGTTCGTCAGCACGTATGAATTCCTGAACTGGTACTTGAGCGGGAATTCCCAGCGCAGGGTCGAAACGATGTCAACCATTGACTGGATGGCGTTGCCCGCGAGCACCGCGTTCGTTGCGATGCCGCCCGCGTCGCCAAGGCGGGCACGGCCCATGGTGGTGACGTTCGAGAAGACGAGCTCATGGTCCATGACGCGGTGCACGGGCAGCGGGCCCGCGGCGGCGTCGCCCGGCGCTGGCCTGACGAACACATCGGCATCGAGCGGCGCGATGATCTTGAAGAAGCCGTCCGTGGCCGTGACGAACGTGCCGAGGGTGTCGCCATAGCGCTGGACGACGACGGCGGCGTGCTTCTGCGCTCCGCTGAACGCGTCGTACACGCGGCCCTCGACCGTGGTCATGAACGGCTTCTGCCGCGGCGGCCGGTCGTCGAAGTAGATCGGGCTGGCAACGGCCGCGCCCGTATCGGACACCGTGTTGACGTGGACGGTGTAATAGGCGTTCGTGTCGGTCTCGGTCACGGTGTAGTACAGCGTTGTGGACATCGTGTTGAGGTTGTCCCACCGCATGACGTTCACGCCGTTGCGCACGAGCTCGACGGTCTTGATGCTGAGCGGCGCGCCGGCGAACGTGGTCTGGCTCATCTGGAACGCGTTGCACGAGAGGTGCGTCTCGATGCGGGCGGTGTAGGTGCCCGTGGCGAGGACATCGCCCGGCTGCGCGTCGCCGAGTGTGAAGAACAAGAGCGGGCCGGTGGTTGCGACGGTCCTGCCCTGGCGGATGGCTTCACAGACGTTCTGGATCGAGAACACCTGGCCGCTGATGTTGACGTAGGTGATCCACTGGCCGATCATGCTGAACGCGGCTTGGAGCGCGTCGAAGGCGTAATCGCTGTCCGCGGCGGCAGGGACGCGCGCGCCGCGGTTGAGCAGCGCATACCACCAGCCAAGCTGGCGCGGGTTGTAGCGGTATTCGCTGCACGACATGACGCTCCACGCGTCGAACGCAGGGCCGAGCAGAGCGTCAAGGGGATACGTCTTGTAGAAGTTGTTCCATACGTACGGCAGCGCGCCGAACTGCCGGTCGGAGTGCACGGGATACGTAATCCCCCCCTGGCGCCGCACCTGCTCGCAGCCGATGTAGTACGGCGGGTCGTCGAGCACGGTGAACGGGTCGTGCGAGGGGATGATCTCGGCGAGGTGGCCGAGGATGCTCTTGGGCCGCTCACCGCCCATCCAGACCTGGCAGGTGGCATTGGACATGGGAAGGATGTAGGCCTGCTGGCCCGCAAGATTCGTCTGCCCGGCGCCGAGATACTCCTGGTTCACTGACAGGAAGTTGATGCCCGCCGACTCGGCCCAGAGGAGGAACTGGTTGCTCGTGATCGGGAAGGTGGCACTGCCGTGAACCACGTGCACATGGGCTTCGCCGCAGTACCAGCCGCGCGATTCCATGTCGACGATGCGGGTGAGCGCGATCGATACATCCGTCGTCGCGTACGCGGTCACGCTCGCCGCCAGTGACGCGGTGCGCCAGCTCATGCCGCGGCCCGCGCTGAGGAGATAGTTGCCCGACATGACCTTGTACGTGACGGCCTTGCGCGGGTGATGGACGCCGTTGGCGGAGAAGGCGGGCCAGCCATTGTTGCCCCAGCGGTTCGCCTCGGTGCCTTCGTCGGTGACGAACTGCTGCACGTAGTAGTTGCTGTCGCTGTTGTAGATGATCAGCCGGCCAGGCATCGGTGTTCCGGGATCGCTCGCCGAAACGATGCTGACGCGCAGGTAGCCTTCGCCCATGACGTCAGGCGGCCAGGTCGAAACTGAGACGGCAACGGTCTCCGTCTCGGCAAGCCCTGAGATGAAGCGCAGCGACGCGTTGTATGAGTTCGATGCTGCAAGCGCGGCGCGGTTGACCGCAATGGTGACGTTCTGGGCGGTGCTGGTGGCCGTGCCGCTCGACGGCGCCGCGGAGAGCCATGCGGCGCCTGGCGCGGCTGTCCAACCCACCGTGCCTTCGCCGTCATTCCACACCTGGACGGGCAGCGCGGTGGCCGTCGTGCCGAAATCGAGCGAGAGGGGCGAAACGGCGAGATTCGGCGGGCTCTTCACCATGAACACCGCCACCGTCTCCGCCGGCACGGTGCCATTGGCCGTGACGACCACGGAGCCCGTGTAGGCGCCGTAGCCGACCGCCGCGCGATTGACGCTCGCGGTCACCACGCCCGCCTGCACGCCGCGCGGAGGAGCAACCGAGAGCCACGCGGCGCCGGAAACAACCGTGTTCGTCCAGTGCAAGGTGTCTGCGCCCGCGTTGTTGACATTGAACGTGAGCAGCGCATGGCTGCCGGCAAAATCGAGCGCAAGCGGCGACACGGTCAGCTTCGCAGGCGTCTTCTGCAGATAGACGGTGACATACTGCACAGCGACGTCGCCACTGGCCGTGACGGCGACGCGGCCGGTGTATGAACCGTAGGCAAGCCCCGTGCGATCCGCGCTCAGCGTAACGAGCCCGCTCTGCGTGCCGTTCGCCGGCGAGGCGGAGAGCCATGCGCCGCCTTCAACGACCATGTTCGTCCAGTACAGCGTGCCGATGCCTGCATTGGCGATGGAGTAGGAAGCGTTGGTGGTGAGAACGCCCAGGTCAATGGACGCGGGTGTGACAGAGAGGATCGCGTTCGTCGGCGCGCCCAGCGGCGCGGCCCAGCCGGCGTACGACGGCAGCCCAAGCCCGGGGTAGGTTGACTGCGCCGCCGAAGAAGCGGCGACGGAATCCGCGTTAACTTTGAGGAAGTCGGGATGCGAGACATCGCTCGTGTTCACGAACGAGAGCTGGCTGTCGGAAAGGTTGACGACATTGCTCGCCCCCCTGACGACACCCATGCCGAACGTCTGGGCATCTCCGTCGCCGGAATAGGTATAGTCGGCGAACATGATGCGCGTGGCCGCGCTGAAGCAAATCCAGCGGGCGTTGTTGTTCCCGTTGGGCTTGAACATGTCGACGACGTTGTTCACGTTGGTCACGCCGCTGCAATCCTGCTCGGTCGAGACGAGCATTGTGCAGTCGTACCCGGGGTTGTTGGCCACGATGCCCTTGCAGCCTGCAACGCGGACGTGGAGGAGGCCGCCGAAGATGTTGTACGCCCTGTTGTACCGGAAGTCGACGTTGTAGGCGTACTGCTCGCTGTGGATGACGTGCTCGGTCGCTATGATGTTGCAGAAGATGTTGCTGTGGAACCGGACGAACGCCTGGTCTGTGCGGATGTAGAAGCTGCGGTTGTTCGTCGTGTTGTTCATGTCGAAGATGCAGTTCTCGACCTCGACCGTATTCGCCGAGACGCCCTGGACGTTCACGATGCGCGGGTTGAGGCCCTCCGAGGATGTCCATTTGAGGTTGCGCATGCGGATTGTGCGGCCGGGGCTGCCGAGGTGGATAAGCCGGGCGCCGACGTTGCTGATGAGGATGGTCGGCCGGCCCGGCCCCCAGGACGTCAGAAGGACATCGACGGGGCTGCGGTCGCCCGCATCGCCAAAGTAGCAGATGGCCGAGTTGGTGATGTACACCGTGTCGGCAAGGCCGCTGATGTTGACAAGCGTCTTCCACGGCGCGCCCATCGATCCGTCATTCGCGTCACTCCCGTTGAGCGGGTCAACGTACTTGTCCGCGTGCGCCATTGACGCGGCGAGAGCCAGGATGCAGAGCCATTTTCTCATGGTGTGATGTTCCTTGTGGCTGACAACGATAGCCGTTGTCCGCGAGTGGAATCGGGGGAAGCGCACTGCGTGCCCGGGAAGGCGCTCCGCCAGGAACGTCCATGCCCCCGCGGCATGGCCTGCACGATCCTGGCGGAACGCGCCATCCACTGCACTGCACTTTCGCATCAGCGCCTGCGCAGCATGGCGGGAAGGGCGAACATGCTGACAAGCAGAACGGCAGCCGGCTCCGGCACGGGCTCTGCCCAACCGGCCCATACGGGCAGACCGAGCTCCGGATACGTGTTCGCCGCGTCCGAATTGGCGGCGACGGACGTGATGTCGATCTTGAGAAAGTCACCGGCAGAGACGTCATTGGTGTTCTTGAAGTTGATCTGCGCCTCGGAGAGCGCCGTCAGGTTGCTCGGCCCCTGCACCGTGAAGGTGTCGAACGTCACGCCGGGCGTATCGCCCGAGAAGGTGTAGTCAGCGAAGGACCGGGCAGTGGCGCTTCCGCTGCGGAACCAGTTTTTGCCGCTGACGATCTTGGCGTTCTCGACGATGTTGTTCACATTGGTCAGGATCATATCGCCCGTCTGGTTGTACCACATCAGGTAGTTGCAGCCCCAGGCGGTGTTGTTGGCAACGATTCCCGCGCAGCCGGCCACGGAGGCTTCCATGATCCCGGGGTTCGAGCCTGTGAAGTCGAAGAAGCGGTTGTACCGCACGTCGCAGACGTACGAGTTCCCCTCATTGGCGATGAAATGGTCGGTGATGTTCGCGTTGTAGACCAGGTTGCTGGTGAAGACAAAGAGCAGGCCCGTGTTGCGCAGGTGGAACCGGCGGGCCGCGGCAACGCTGCCCGTCATGTCGAACTCGCAGTTCACCACCTCGATCGTCCGCGCGCCGAGCCGGC
>JAAYZF010000431.1 GCA_012514975.1 bacterium | reverse complement strand
GGTTCCGCGCCGCCGAGTACCAGGTGCTCGTGGCGACGGACATCGCGGCGCGCGGCATTGACGTGCCCGGCGTGTCCCACGTCGTCAACTTCGATGTGCCAAACTATCCGGAGGACTACATCCACCGGGTGGGCCGCACGGGCAGGGCGACGGCGGTGGGGGATGCGATCACGTTTGTTTCGCACGACGAGGCACAGGATTTCAAGCGCATCGAGCAGTTCATCGGTTCGCGCCTCGAGCGCAAGCAGTACGGCGAGTTCACGTACCATCCCGCGGAATCGCGGGAGCGGCGTGACGACCGCCGGCGTTCGGCGCGCGGGTAGCCATGGCTGCCGCTGCAGGCACTCAACGGAAATGGGGAGTGCTGCGCAGCATGCGCGGACAGTTGCGGCGGCGGGACCCGGCCCAACGGAAATGGGGGGCCAGGCCCGACTGCCTGCACTGACAGTCACTCCGCCGCGGGCGTTCAACGGAAATGGGGAACGTTCGCGCGCGGCAGCCTGCCCTGCGCATCCGCGCACAGCCTGTTTGCTTTTCCTCCCGTATTATGGTATGATGATTCTGGAATTTTGATGAGACTCGATTGCCGCCTCGCCCTGTTGCCGTCCTTACACGCCTCCAACGTCAATGACGCGAGTCGCGCCTGGCCTGCACTCTCCTGTTCGCGGTGGCTGTTCATACGATCTGGTGCACGACCATGAAAGCGCTTCTGATCTATCCCGAGATACCCGAGACGTTCTGGAGCTTCAAGCACGCATTGAAGTTCATCCGCAAGCGGGCGGCGTTCCCGCCGCTCGGGCTGCTCACCGTCGGCGCGCTCCTTCCTCCGCGCTGGGAGAAGAAGCTTGTCGATGAAAATGTGGCGGACCTTACGGACGAACAGCTTGCGTGGGCCGACTGCGCCTTTGTCAGCGCGATGACCGTCCAGCGCGACACTGCCCGCGCGCTCATCGCCCGGTGCAAGAAGGCGGGCCTGCCCGTCGTGGCCGGCGGCCCGCTGTTCACGAGCGAGCACGAGCGTTTTCCCGAGGTCGACCATTTCGTGTTGAACGAAGCGGAAGTCACCCTGCCGCCCTTCATCGAGGACTGGGAGCGTGGCTGCGCGAAGCCGCTGTACACATCGAACGTCTTTCCTGACGTCGCCCGAAGCCCGCGGCCGCTGTGGGAACTGGCCGAGATCAAGCGGTACGCCACGATGAACGTCCAGTATTCGAGGGGCTGCCCGTTCGACTGCGAGTTCTGCAACATCACCGCCCTGTTCGGCCATCAGCCGCGCGTAAAGACGCCCGCGCAGGTGATCGGCGAGCTTGATGCGCTGTACGGCCGTGGCTGGCGCGGCCCGGTGTTTTTTGTTGACGACAATTTCATCGGGAACCGTTTCCGGCTCAAGAACGAGCTGCTGCCGGCGTTGATCGCCTGGCGCGCCGTGCGCCCGTCAGTCACGTTCCACACGGAAGTATCGATCAACATCGTCGATGACGAGGAGCTGATGGCGTTGATGGCCGAGGCCGGATTCGACATGGTGTTCATCGGGATCGAGACGCCGGACGCGGAGTCGCTGGCCGAGTGCAAGAAGGTGCAGAACAAGGGGCGCGACCTTGTTGCCGACGTCAAGAAAATCCAGCGCGCGGGCCTGCAGGTCCAGGGCGGCTTCATCGTCGGGTTCGACAATGACACGCCCTCGATCTTCCAGCGCCAGATCGACTTCATCCAGAAGAGCGGCATCGTCACCGCCATGGTCGGCATGCTTCAGGCGATGCCGGGCACAAAGCTTTACGAGCGGATGGAGCGGGAAGGCCGCCTTGTCGGCCAGACGACCGGCGACAACGTGGACGGGACGACGAACATCGTCACGACCATGAGCTTCGAGACGCTGCGCGAGGGGTACCGCTCGATCATGCGCAACATCTACTCGCCGGGCCAGTACTATGAGCGGCTCAGGACGTTCCTCCGCGAGTACAAGACGCCGCGCGTGCGTCCGCGCGTCACCGTGCAGCGCTTCATGGCGTTCCTCCGTTCGCTTGTCCATCTGGGCATACTGGGCAAGGAACGCTGGCAGTACTGGCGCTTCCTCATCTGGGTCGGCACACACAGGCCGCAACTGATCTCGCTCGGCGTGACCATGGCGATCTACGGCCAGCACTTCCGCAGGATGTGCGAGACACAGTTGCGCGGCTGAAGCATTGCGTTGCCGCGATGAAACGCATCGACCCCTATCGCATCCTCATCGAGCGCGAAGGCGCGATGAAAGTGCCGGCGCTTGTCTATGCGGGCGAGGCGACGCGTGTCGAGCCCGACGCGCTCGAGCAGCTCAGGAATGCCGCAACGCTCGATGAACGCTCCGTTGTCCTTGCCACCCCCGACATCCACAGCGGTTTCGGCGTGCCCATCGGCTGCGTGTTCGCGTCGCCGGGCATGATCTCGCCCTGCGCCGTCGGCTATGACATCAACTGCGGCATGCGGCTGATGGCCACGCCGTTCCAGGCGGGCGAGATCGACGCCGGCACGCTCGCGCGCTCGATCAGCCGCGACGTCCCGCTTGGCGAGGGCAAGCGCAATGTTTCGGCGCCTACGGCGCTGTTCGACGTGATACTCGAGCGGGGCATGGCGGCCGTGCCGGACGTCGTGCAGCATCATCCGCGCCTTTCCAGGGTGTTCGATCCGGATGAATTCGCGTGTGACGTTGAGCGGATCGAGGACCGTGGCGCCATGCCCGGCGACCCTTCCGCCGTGAGCGAGCTTGCGAAGAGCCGCGGGCGCGACCAGCTCGGCTCGCTCGGCGGCGGCAACCATTTCATAGAAATCCAGACGGTTGACACCGTGTACGAGCCTGCCGTCGCGGCCGCGTTCGGCGTTCGCACGGCGCAGATCGTCGTCATGATCCACTCGGGCTCGCGCGGCCTTGGCCACCAGGTGGGCGGCGAGTACATGAGGAGTGCGCGCCAGTGGGACGAGACGCACGGCATTGCCCTGCCTGATCGCGAGCTTGCGTACTTCGCCGCCGGGTCGCCCGAGGGCGCGCGCTACTACGGCGCCATGTGCGCCGCGGCGAATTTCGCGTTTGTCAACCGGTATCTCATGGCGCTGTTTGCCCGCGGGAACATCCGCGCGGCGTATGGCGCGGACGTTGCGCTGCCAAGCGTGTATGACGTGCCGCACAACATCGCCAAGCGCGAGACGCATCATGGCCGCGAGTTCATCGTGCACCGCAAGGGCGCGACGCGCGCATACCCGCCCGCGCTGATGCAGGGCACGCCGTTCGCCGGGGCCGGCCAGCCGGTCCTGATTCCCGGCTCGATGGGCACGGCGAGTTATCTCCTCGCCGGTGTCCCCTCCGGCCGGGAATCGCTCTTCTCCGTGAATCATGGCGCCGGGCGGACGATGAGCCGCACAGCCGCGTCGGGCAGGACGCGCCACGGAAAGGCCGTGCGCGAGGCAGCCATCTCGGACGAGGAGTTCCGCCGCTCGATGGAGGGCATCTGCCTGGTGTGCGAAGACCGGGCGAGCATCAAGGAGGAAGCGCCCGGCGCGTACAAGGACATCGACGATATCATCGCCGTCGTCACCGGCGCGGGCCTTGCGAAGCCCGTCGCGCGGATGAAGCCGTTGGCAGTGCTGAAAGGGTAGCCCCGGCCAGCCTGCGAAGACGACCACGCGATCAGCCGGATCAGCCTCGTCAGCCTGACCGGCCGGAGAGGCCTTGCGCATCGCACGCGAGGAACGAGACCGCGGCGTCGATCGCCCTGACATCGACGCACGCGTTGACGCACGGGCCTTCGGGCCGCTGGTTCGGTATCGCGATCACAGGCACTGACCGCGGCACGTCGCGCAGGCCGGCGACGAGATCGCGCTCGCATGCGACAGCCACAATCGCGTCAGGCCTCTTCTCCTTGATCGTCTTCAACGCCTGCGTGCCGCCGCCGACCACGTCGCAGATGACTGCGCTGCCGCGTTCACGCGCCCTGATGTCATCGAGGATATCCTTGCGCAGGCAGCGGGGGAGGAGGATGAGCACTTTCGACGCGGAGCGTGGCCGTGTGGTCGCGTGGACGATCGTGTTATGCACCTTGATGAACGCGTGGCGCAACCTGTCGGCGTCGACACGGAGGATGTGGGCGACGGTGAAACTGTGCCGCAACAGGAACGTGCGGAGCGCCTTCCTGGGAAACAGGTACAGGACATTTCGCTTGAGGAACACGGTGAGCACAAGGCAGAGGTACCAGTACCAGAGGGCGAGCGCGACAAGCGCCGCGACCGTCACTGCCGCAATGCCTGCGTGCGGATGGAACGAGGCGAGCCGCGGCAGCACCAGGTAGGCCGCCAGCGCGACGCATATGGTCGCGCAGCACAGCACGACGAACGCGATGCCGAAGAACAGGGCGGGGGACGCCGATGCGTCGGCGGGCGTGCGCTCGCCCTTCCATTCCCGCCACTGGTCGCCGAGGACGCGGCGCTGTGACTGGGGTTTCTCTTCAACGTTGCTCATGCGGCTCCATTATAGCAGAACCGCGGATGATTTTGACACTGCCGGCGCGAATTGCTATAATACGCACGTTTGGTATCGGTTCAGTCCTAATCGAACACAGCCGGGAGGAAACGATATGCGCATGGCTTTGATTGCCCTCTCCTGCCTCGTCCTGTGCGCAGGGTGCGCGGCACGCCGTACGACGCACACTGTGCAGGTGTCGCCTGATGACCTCGAGGTGTTCAGGAAGAGTTTCGAGGGAACGCTGATCGACAAGAAGATCGAGGAGTTCGACCGCGAAGTCCCGCGCGTCTCCTGGCTGCCGTTCTGGACCGAGCGCGAGTCGTCCGTCTACGTCATGTTCAACGTCATGGACACGACGGGCAGGACGCGCAAGCTGTTCGATTACACGAACGACCGGAAGCGCATGGAGGAACTGCGGTACTACTACCGCGCGCTGGCCAAGGGCGACAACGTCGTCGTCGATCTCGGCTTCGTTGACGACAACGCCTCCGAGGAAGTGTTCGACCGCATTACCAAGAAGTAGCATCTCCGTGCGTGCCGCTTCGATTGATGCATGACATCCTGCCGGCTGCGCCGTGCCACGCATGGCCGCCGGCGGTTTTCTTTCATCCCCTCACCACAGGCAGACATGACTGGCAGGGAACGCGTCCTTCTCGCATTGGATAACAAGGCGGCCGATCGCACGCCCTGGGTGCCGTTCGTCGGCTGCCATGCAGCCCAACTGATCGGCAGGACCGCGGGCGAGTATCTTCGTTCCACGGATCTGATCGTTGCCGGCGTCAACGAGGCGGTCAAGCGCTACAAGCCCGACGGCATTCCCGTCGCGTTCGACCTCCAGATCGAGGCCGAGGCCCTCGGATGCGAGCTTGCCTGGGCAGACACGAACCCTCCCGCGGTAAGCTCGCACATCCTTGCAGGCAGACCTGTCGGCGGGCTGCGGGTGCCCGGGCCGGGCGACGGGCGCTTCCCCGTCGTGCTCGATGCGGCCAGGCAGCTTCGCGCGCTGCATCCCGACGTCGCGCTCTACGGGCTTGTCACCGGGCCTTTCACCCTCGCGCTTCATCTCGTCGGCGCGAACATCTTCATGATGATGTTCGACCAGCCGGACGAGGTGGCGGCGCTCATGGCGTTCTGCCGCGATGTCACCCTTGCTGCCGCGCGGTATTATCTTGATGCGGGATGCGACATCATCGCCGTCGTCGACCCGATGACCAGCCAGATCGGCCCGGAGCACTTCGCCCGGTTCGTTTCTCCGTACGTCAAGCCCATCTTCGATGCCGTGCGCGCCTCGGGGGGCAGGTCGTCGTTCTTCGTCTGCGGCCATGCCCAGGCCAACATCGCCGAAATGTGCAAGACCGGCCCGGACAACATCTCGATTGACGAGAACATCCAGCTCTCGTACGTCCGCGACGTCTGCCGGCAGCACGGCATCTCCTTCGGCGGCAACATGCAGCTCACCGTCGTCCTCCTTTTCGGCACGAAGGAGGACTGCCTGCGCAACGCGCTCGACTGCCTGCGCGTCGGCTGGACGACGGGGTTCATCCTCTCGCCCGGATGCGACCTGCCGTATGCCACTCCCGTCGACAACCTCGTTGCCGTCGCCGAGCTTGTGCGCGATCCGTACCAGCAGAAGGTCGCGGCCGAACTGGTGCAGAAGGCGCCCGAGGCG
>JAAYZF010000430.1 GCA_012514975.1 bacterium | reverse complement strand
CGCCGGCGTGTCCGACGTGCCTGGCGTGTATTCCTTCACCACGGTTGCCGCCAGAAGGAACCCGGTGTACGCGGGCTCGTCAAGCGTGATGTAGTGGCCGCCGCCCGCGCTTCCGTCGCTCTCTTCGTCCCCGTTCGTTTGCGGGTCGCCCGGCTTGGTCTTGCGCACGGAAACATTCGCACGCGAGGTATTATAGACGACTTTGTACCGGTAGTGAAACCGCTTGGCGATCTCGCCGGATTTTACCTCGTCAACGGTCGTTTCTATCGCTCCAGCCGCATTGTCGCTTGACGAATCAAGCGCGCCGTTCACCAGCGTCCGCCCGCCGGATATGCTCGATGAATGCGTCACGACCGCTCCGCCAGGATACTCAGTCTGGTAGAGGAAGGGGACGATGCTCGGCTTTGCGATTGTGCCTTTCACGGCGAACAGTTTCTCGCTTCGCCGGTAAAAGGTCTTTGCCCGCGATTTGATGTTCGATTCGCTCTCGCTGGCATAGAACGCAACGAACAGCCCGCTGGTAAAATCGCGCTCCTGCTCGGGCTTATCGTTGATGATGTCATTCGACAAGGGCGCGCGGCCCTTCAGATAGCCGATCACCCTGTTCGCCTCGGGCACCGCGCGGGGCCGCAGGCCGTTCATCCCGCGCACGTTGCACCGCGCAAGCTGCGCCCCGGTGAACTCGAGCCCGGGACGCGAATCGGCAAACCGCGCCAGGTACACTTCGCCCGCGTCGTTCCCCTCTTCCCCGTCGCCGGGCAGCGCGATCTCGTGCGCCGCCTTGTGCCGGGCGAACCGCATCACGTTGAACTGGTCGATCCGCATGCGGAAATTGCCAACCGAGTCAAGTACGTTCTGCAAAGCCACCAGCAGGGACACGTTGCTCACCGTGATCGGGTCGGGCACAAACGCCCTGTGCGTGTCGTTCGCAATCGACGGCGTTGACGCGCACGGTGTGTACAGCTCCCCCGCCGGAACGGTGGTCCCGAGCATGTCATAGGTGTCGAGATAGAGATCGTTGTCAAGCTCGTCCACGCGAAGGCCGGCCCATGCAATCTTCACTAAAAGGCCGCGGCCGGAGTATTCTTCGTAGGTGGGGATCGCTGCGGTCAGAGACCCGGGGTCCACCTCGCGTCCGGCCGCGTTGATGCTTTGGTATTGGGCCGTGCATGTGCGGATGATGTGCTCCGCGATGATCACCCACGGCTTGCCAACAATGTTCTGCTCGCGGCACCGCGGCGGTATCTCGTTGTAGGTGAACTCGGTGCCGAATACGTATCCGGCCGGCAGCGTCGGCTGGGTTGACCAGTCATACCGCCGGATCAGGCCCGGAGAAGAATATTCGCCGGATCGCCACACGTTCTTCTCAAGGGGCGGCGTGCGGAAATTTCATTTGTCGATGCACCAGCGATAGTCGTAGCAGGTCACGTCGTAATTCTCTGAATAGGCTGGCGCGCCGGCATCGCTGTCAAACCCGATGTCAGGATCGACGAACACGCCCTGCCACCGCAGGTAGTCATCGAGCGAGCCGGCCAAAGGGGGCCAGTTGCCGTTCCCGTCATAGAACAGCGGCCACACGCCGTTGAACCCGCCAAGCGGATCGCGGAACACCGTTTCGGGCACGATGACAAGTTTCACGTTGTCCAGGTGGCGCAGAGGCGTTGCGGCGTTGATCTCGCCGCCTGAATCGCTCTTGTGGGTGTCGAAATGCCTGTTCAGGTTGAATTGCAGCATGGACGGCGCCACGCCCCACGAATCAAGCACGCCATTGACCGTAGTGGTGTCCACGTCGGTCCACAGCGCATTGTTCAGGTACAAAGCCTTCACGATATTGGCTGTCGGTGGCATAGAAACCTCTCCCGCCTATGAGTTGATCTCGGGAAAGTTAAAACACGCCTGCTGCTTTCAGAGCATTCGTGAGCGTGTCGAATTGCGGCGTGCCGGGAGTGAGCAGCGCATCGACGTAGGCTTTGGTCGTCGCGTGATTCGGCATAGTTGGGGTTCCGACCGCCGTTGTGTTTTCAGTGAAGTTGCTTGTCCCATTCAGTGCTACCGCGCCGTCAGCGCCATCCCCGCAAACGCTGTGGCCGAGAGCAAGTTGCCCAGCTCCGCCGACGTATGATTCATGGAGGGCAATGGATCCGTCCGCGGTGGCGGCTGCGTGGCTGGCTGCGAACACAACACATGCGACGCCCGTCGCAGATGAATATGTGCTGGCTATATTACCACCACCATTTAAAATGGATGAATTGAACAAGGCGATGGCCCCCTCAATGGAAGTGCCGATGATTTGGCTGTGACCAGCCGCGATACAACCGTAGCCTCCGTCAACGTGCCCCGAAGCAATAGCGATACACCCAATTGAGCCATTGAGCATATCGGAAGACTCACTAAGTAGATTGCCATGCCCACTACCATCGTATGTACCAACATCGTTTACATCCTTAAGGACCATATTTGATACCGTGATGGTGCCTCCGTATTGGGGAGTAGTTGGGTTTGCTTTCAGAGCGGTAACATCCACATACCCCTTTGTCGCCGCGTGCGCCGCCGCGGTCGGCTCGCCCACAACGACTTTCGCCCCTACGCTTCCAGCGCCGCTGTTCGTGAGCGCGATATAGACCTGATTATCGCTGTACGGGAAAATTACAGCCATGCCGCCCAGACCGGCATAGTTGCTCAGCACAAGCGAGCCGTCAACCAATTGTTCAGTCGCCAGCCCCGGTCCGGGATCGTTCGTCACGCTCATCGGCCCGCGCAGCGGCCGCGGCGCGCTGTCAACGTAGCCCTTGTTCGCCGCATCGGTGGCCAACACCGGCGTGACAACCTCTGTGATCACCACGGTTCCAGTGATGAATGTTCCTCGTCCAGCGCGCACAACCACGTTGCCGCCCACCGCCCCGGCCTCGCCGCCGCGCAGAGTCGCATCGCCGCCCTCGTTGATCGAGTCGCCGCCTTTGAGCGTCAACGGCCCGCCTTGGTCAAACGACGCGCCGCCCGCGATTGTCAGCGGGCCGCCCACTCCGGCCTGGCCGTTCGTGCCTGCAATGCTGGCGCTTGACACCACTTGCAGGCTGTTGCTCAGTACCCCGCCCAGAATCCCGCCCGAGCCGGCAACCGAGTCAACATACTGCTTGGACGCCGCGCCATGCGGAACGGTCGGCAGCGGCACGTTGATGATCGAGACTGCGCCGGTATACACTCCGTCAGAACTCACACCGCCCCTTACCACCACATTGCCAGGTGTCACACTCAAGCCGGTATTCCCGCTGCGAAGCAGCACGCCTCCGCCCGCGTTGCCATCGGCACCTTGCAGCACAAGCGTCGCAGACAAGTTGTCAACGTCTGTTGTCGATGCGATAGTGGCGGTTCTGAGCGTGCCATACACCGTGCCGCCCGACTGGGCGAGCCACTTCGTCGTCACCGCAAACACGCCGCCGGTCGCGCCGTGAATCTGTGCCGCCGTCGGCACGTCCGCCCCCAGCTTCGCCGCGAGAATCGTCGCATTCGCAATGTCAGCATTCACGATTGTCCCATCGGCGATTTTCGCCGACGTGATCTGCGAGTCCGCAATCGCCGCATTCGACACCGACCCGGCGAGCAGGGTTGACCCGCGCAGTTTCAGCACGCCGCCCACGATCTGCACCGCCGTGTCGAGCGAGAGGAAGTTGTTGGTCAGGTCAGCCACGATCTGCCAGTTGGGCGACGAAGTGGTTATGTTGCCCGGCGACCACGTATCAGCCCGCGCAGCCAGCGTCAGCATGAACATCACCGCGAACAAGATCATTGGGTTTTTGCTTCTCATAGTTCCCTCATTCATTCTGTTACAGCACGGAGAGTTCGAACCGCACTACGTTGAACTGGTCAATTCGCATGCGGAAATTACCCACCGAGTCAAGTACGTTCTGCAAAGCCACCAGCAGGGACACATTGCTCACCGTGATCGGGTCGGGCACAAAAGCCCTGTGCGTGTCGTTCGCAATCGACGGCGTTGCCGCGCACGGCGTGTACAGCTCCCCCGCCGGCACGGTGGTCCCGAGCATGTCATAGGTGTCGAGGTAGAGGTCGTTGTCAAGCTCGTCAACGCGGAGGCCAGCCCAGGCAATCTTCACTGAAAGGCCGCGGCCGGAGTATTCTTCGTAGGTGGGGATTGTTGCCGTGAGAGACCCGGGGTCCATCTCGCGGCCGCCCACATTGGCCCGCTGATACTGCGTTGTGCACGTGCGGATGATGTGCTCGGCAATCAGCACCCAAGGTTGGCCGCTGTATGTGAACTCACTGCCGATAACTTTGCTGCCAGGCAGCGGCGGGGTCCTGAAATTGCACTTGTTGATGCACCAGCGATAATCGACTGCGCGGACACGGTGGGGCGCAGGGTCAGCATTCGGCTCTATGATCAGGCCTTGCCAGCGCAGGTAGTCATCGAGCGATCCTTCCAGCGGCGGCCAGTTCCCATTACCGTCATAGAAAAGCGGCCAAGCGCCGTTGAACTTTCCGAGTGGGTCGCGGAAAACTTTTTCGGGCACGCTGACAAGTTTCACGTTGGCGAGCGGCTGCAGCAAGAACGTCATCGCCGGCCGGCCTGGCTGCCGGGTCAAACCGAACTCAATCCACGAGGGCTCGACGCCCCACGAGTCCAGTTGCCCGGTCAGAGTGGCCAGGTCTGCGTCGGCCCACAAAGCGTGGTTCAAGTACACCGCGGTGACTGAATTTGGGATCATCATATTCACTCCAATTTTGAAAACTGATGAATGCCAACGGGCTCCATAGCACGCTGGCCCCGGACTCGTTCAACGAACGCACAGACCGACTCGCCAACTGTCCGCAGGAAAGGCCGAAAGTGCTCGCGGCGGTGCGCAACGGCTTCCGCGGCAGGCACGTCGCATGTGCATTCCTGCTCGTCGATCACGCGCCAGCAGCCCGTGCAGACGATCTGCTGCACCTTCCGCGGCGCCGCAGGCGCGCCGTCGCTGGACCGATCGCCGCCGGCCGGGCCGGCAGCCCCTTTCTGAAACCGACGGTCGGCACGCACCATCCTGGCAAACCGCTTCGCCGATGCCTGCCAGGGCAGACCTCGCAACCCGCGCCAACCCGCGTCGCAGCTGTTCGAAAACCATTCACCTGCAATCGCGTGCAGATCAACACCGTCCCACTCGGCACCCGCAAAACCATTGTGAAACAGGATTTTCACCTGGTCGAGCGTGCATGGAGCGGGCACTGGGCGCGCTGATGGAGGCAAATCCATCGGCAATGGATCGGGTCCCGGAATTTCTTCGTGCGCCAGCGTTAACGGGGTACCTTTACGCAGTTCCCTTTGGGGGGCAGCCAGTGCCCCTAGTGGCGGGCAGCCAGTGCACCGGGGGGGCGCATCCACTGCACCGGGGGGCGCAACGAACCCGCTCAAAACAACCTGGCGAACTGGCACGCAAAGACTACGGCCTTCTGGCGTGTCGAACCGGACGAATCTCCCGGTAGAACGCAGCACGCCCATTCGCTCCAGTCTCCCGACCCCGCGTTTCACTGTGCTGAGATCGCGCCCAACGACCTTCGCCAGCGTGGCCAGACTGATGAACAGGCGACCATCGCGACCTGCCCGGCAGACAAGGATTGCCAGAAGTCTGGCATCTGCAGGCGAGAGCGCCGAAAAAACAGTCTCATCAGCACTTTGTAGCAGCATGGCGCGTGTGCTGAAAAGTTAGAGGATATTGCTCAATTCGGGCACTGGCCGGTACGTCTTCCATCAGACCTGCGATGACCGAGCGACGGACCCTAACTGCTCGCGGGTCGCGGCCCAGGCAGTCCGGCGCGCGCGGCGGGCCGATTTTTACGAATGCCAGCCGGCGCTCCAAAATCCAACGCCTGACTGTCTTCGGCTGCACGCACAAGGCCGCCGCGCATTCGCGGATTGTCAACAAGTCATCGCCCACGAGCGCTCCTATCACCGAATTCGAAAGCACTTGTTTGGATCGCGCGGCGCGACTTTGTTGCGGGTCAGAAAATCCTCAACCTCACCCTCGCGATACCGCAGTTGTCCGCCGACCCACACCGCAGCGATTTTGCCAGCGTAGGTCAATTTCCGCAACGTAGAACTCGAGACGGACAACCGTTCGGCGACTTGATCACAACTCAAGAGCTTCATATCGTCTCCTTAACCTTGTTACACTTTCTCTGCAAATCCAAAATTGTCGTCCACGAGCACTTTACCACACCCCCACAAACCTGTCAGCGAAAATGCACACATTGCACACATTGCACACGTGCGCGCGGCCTTCGCTCCCTGCGCGATTTGTTTTCATCGGTGCCAGTGTAGCACACCGTCGAACGCTTGTCAGAAAGAAGTCACACATCTCACACATGTCACACATGCGCGGCGTTCTTTCGGACCTGTTCACAGTTCACGCGGGGTATTGACAAATCCTGTGGATTCTGGTACTGTAGTGGGGTAATTGCTGACGGTGGAGTTCCTGTGATGACCTTGCTGAACGTAGTGCGCCCGAGTGTGCCATTAGCGCGAGCGTGGCTCCCTGCCATCGGCAGCAATTACAGCACTCGGGCGCACCTCCTCTGAGATTTCATGGGTATCAGGCCTTTACAATCCGGCCGGTTCGTCGCGGATCATCACACGCGGCGCGGCGGGCGTGTGCGGCGGACGTTTCGCACGCGGACCGAGGCAAAGCGGTGGCTCATCGACATGGGGGCGCGCGCGGCGCGCGGTGAAGCGGTCAAGCGGTCAACGGCAACGGTGGCCGGGTGCTTCGCCGCCTGGCGCGAATGGCTGGTGCAGCGCCGCTCGCCGGCGTATGTGAAGCGGTGCGATTCAGCGGCGAGCGTATTCCTGCCCTGGCTGAATGCCCGCGGGTGCAGCCTTGTGGCAAAGCTCGATCTGCGCGTGCTGGACAAGTACGAGCGGGCGCGGCGCGAGCATGGGCGGGCCGGGCAGACGATATTGAACGAGTGCAGAACGATGTGCGCCGCATTGAGCTGGTGCGCGTCGCGCGGGCTGATCGAGCGCAATCCGCTCGCGGCATTCCGGCCGCCTGACCGTATCAAGCACGATGTGCCCGCGGTGCCGGCGCCTGACGAGCTGCAGCGGATATTCGACAATCTTCCCAGCGATGCCGCACGACGCGCGATCTGGGGGCTGCTGGCCCTTGGGTGCCGGGTCGGGGCGTTCGCAGCCCTGCGGGCCGAGCACGTCACGCCTGGAGGCCGTCTGGCGTTCACCGTGAACGTCAAGCGCGGTCAGACATACAAGCGCGATCTGCCCGCCTTCCCGTTCGCTCTGCCGCGCGCGGGCGTGCTGTTCCCGGATGAATCAGGCTCAGCGTGGAAGGAAGTAACGCTGCTGCGCCATGTGCACCGGGCCTGTGACGCGGCGAAGGTCCCACGCATTCGTCTGCACACGTGCCGCAATGCGTTTGCCACGTATGCGCTCGCGGCGGGCGAGCCATCGACGAGCGTGATGGTGGCCGGTGGCTGGCGTTCGCTGCGGATGGTGGAACGGTATCTGGACCTGTCGAAAGACTATCGGCCACTGCTTGACGCGAGGCGTGCAGGAGGCTACTTACCGCGCTGGCCCGATGGTGCGCAGGGCGGAAAAACCATTGTGCAAACCACCGTCACGCGCGCCCGGCGGCCGCGCGTGAAGCGGGTGGCGGATGAGAGGGGTGGCCGATGATGCTTTGGGGAGCCAGATGCAGCCGTGGGGGTGTCCACATAAGTGTCCACATTGTGGACACATCAGGGGGTATCTGGTGGTATCTGGTGGTATGCGGGGAAACGGCTGAAAGGCGCATCAACACTGGTACTTTAGAGCATTCAAGGGGCTTTGCGGGAAATGCCTGTATCGGTTTTGCAAACCATCGTCTTAACCACTTGACTACGCCACCGTGCACTCGTCGCGCGGCGCAGGCGCCCGCGGGGGCCCGCATGCCGTCTTGACAGCATGGTATTATACTAACGCGCGTGCGAAATGTCAACGCATATTGCGTGCGTCGCTGATTTGTGATATAATAAAAGTGATGACCCTGCGTCAGTAGCCCGCGCGGAGTGTTAGCTCCGCATGAAAACACAGTGAGGACTTCATGAACCGTATCCTGTCCGTCTCCCCCGCCGTGCGCAGCCGTGTGCCGTTCATCTGCCTGATGGTTGCCGTTGCCGCCTGGACGTCCGTGGCCACGGCCCGCATCGTGATCAACGAGATCGTGTACAAGGATAACGGGAGTTACGACAGTGGCGACTGGGTCGAGCTCTTCAACGACGAAAGCGCGGCGCGCGACGTCAGCGGCTGGATTCTCGAGGACGGCGGCGGCAACACGTTCACCAACCCGCCCGGCACGGTGATCCCCGGCTATGGCTACCTGGTCGTCTATCTCGACAACAAGTTCCTTTCGGCCTATCCCGCCGTCACCAATCGTGTCGGCCCGGGCAATTTCGGCCTGAGCAGCAATGACGCCGTGATCGTCTCGGACAACACGGGCGACAAGAAGGACGAGGTCGAGTTCGACTGTGGCGCGTACGGCTGGCCGTTCGCCTATGGCAACGGCTCGCTCGAGCTGCGCTACCCGTACGAGGAAAACAGCAAGCCCTACTACTGGGTGAAGAGCATGAGCCTGGCCGGCTCGCCCGGCGCGCGCAACCCCAACTCCGTCTATATGCACGTCGAGTCGCATGACCGCAACCCGGACGGACCGACGAGCGCGGACACGGTGGCGATCGAGATCACGGCGACCGATCCCCTGGCGACGGTGACCGCCGCGGTCATGCATGTCAGCTACGGCAGCGGCTACGCGACCCATATTCCCATGGTCTCGCAGCCGGGCGGCAAGTACTTCACGACGCTGCCGCCGACAAACGAGGGGCAGCAGGTGATGTACTACATCAGCCTGTTCAACAACATGGGGCAGGTGTTCGACCGCTGGTGGTACGCCACGAACGACCCGTACATGTACATCGTGAACAACGATCCAGTGCGCAGTGGATTCGTGATCAATGAGATCATGTACAACTCGGCGAAACTCTGGCAGGGCGGCAGGTACGAGTACATCGAGGTGTACAACATCACCAACATTCCCGTGGACATCAGCTACTGGATTTTCCAGGATGAAATTGACAAGTTCCGCCTGCCCGGGCCTGACAGCCTCACCCTTAGCAGCGGCTGGTACCTGGTGCTTGCCGACACCACGCAGGCGCTGACAAGCCTCTATGGCCCGAAGCCGGCGAACGCGCTGTTCGTCCAGATAGGCGATCTCGCGCTTGACAACGGCGGAGAAATCATCAAATGGCAGAACGCGAACGGCGAGAACATCAACTCGCTCGAGTACGATGACAAGGCGCCATGGCCCACGACGCCCGACGGCAACGGCCCGTCGCTCGAGCTGATCGATCCGAGCTACGACAACACGCTGGCTTCGTCGTGGCTGGCGTCGCTCTCCCTTGGCACGCCAGGCCGGCCGAACAGCGTGCCCGAGCCTGTTGCCCTGCTCGTGCCGCTCCTCTTCATCCTCAACCGGCGTGTATGGTAGAATGCGCACGTCGGCACGCATCCTGCGGTTCCTCGCGCTTCTCGCCGTTGCCTCGATCGGCATCGCGGCGCTGATGTTCGCACGGACGACGAGCCTTACCGGCCCGTTCGCGCTCGAACCGTCGGAGCAATGGCTCGTGCGGCAGGACCAGCCGGGCGAGGTGACCACGCAGCACAGGCTCGCTCGCAGCGAGGTCATGCAGTCCGTCCGCGTCTACGAGTTTGCCCGCCAGGACATCATCTCGATCAGCCTGGCGTCGAACCTGACGGAAGGGGCGCTCGTGGCGTCAAACACGCCGGTGATGGAACTGTATTCGCAGAACGACGAGGCGATGGAAAGGATGCTCGTCGCCCGCGTCGAACGGCTCAAATCCCAGCTCGAGCTGCTCAGCATCGGCGAAGGGTCGGCAAAAGTCGATGCCGCGCAGGCAAATCTCGCGCTGGCGCAGACGAACCTTGCGACGTACCTGCCGATCTATGAGCGGCGCAAAAAGCTGGTGGTCCAGGGCATCATGTCGCCCGATGAATTCCAGTTGACCGAGGACGAGTACTCGCGACGCGCGCAGGCGGTGAACGTCGCGCAGGCCGACGTGGACGTCCGGCGCATGCAGATCGCGCCCGGCGTCGTGACGATGGCCGCGGCCGAGCTCGAGGAGACGCAGCAGCAGCTCGAACTGATCCGCGCGCGTCTCGATTCCCGCTGGCTTCGCACACCGATAGGCGGCCGGTTGACGCGCAACAGCAACAACCCCGCCATCCTCATCCGCGTGATGAACGAGAAGGAGATGCTCGCGCGCATCATGATCCCCATGGTCTTGATGGACCAGGTGCGCGTGGGCGAGCAGGTGGAGCTGTACGTCCATGGCGTCGAGGGCCCGCCGATTACGGCCGCTGTCGACCGCGTCCTTGTGGACGAGCTGCCCCTGCTGGGCCAGTCGGTCGCCAATCTCGTCGTGCCGCTCGACAACAGCGACGGGCGGCTCCAGGTGGCGATGTCCGGACAGGCGGTCATACGCGGCGCGCGGATCAATCCCGTGGCGGCCTTGTGGCGCCGGCTGTGGATGGCAGGCATTAACACTCCCGCGAGAGGGATTTCACCGCAATGAAGATAGAACGATTCGGCAGGTACGAATTGAAGTATTTTCTCCCGTACGACAGGATTGACGACCTGCTGGCGTGGACCAGGCCGTACGTGACGCCGGACATCAACGCGAAGTGCGAGGAAAAGGGCCGGCCGTTCTATGTCGTCCAGTCAGTCTACATGGATTCGGTGGCGCTGCGCCTGTACGGCGAGAAGGTCGACGGCATGCGCGACCGGCGCAAGTTCCGCGTGCGCAGCTACTGCGTGCCCGGGCCGGACACCTCCGTGTCGCTCGAGATCAAGTACCGCGCGAACACACAGGTGATGAAAGACCGCGTGTTCATCCCGCTGAAGTACGCCGACGCCGTGCGCAACAAGGAGATGCCCCTCGGCGAGCTCGCCCTGCCCCTGCCGAAACAGAAGCCTGCCGAGCGCTTCTTCTATTACAGCCACCTCTGGGACCTCGTGCCGATCACCACCGTGATCTATGACCGCATTCCCTTCACCGGGCGCGAGGACGAGAATGTACGCCTCACCATCGACCAGAATCTCCGCGCGGCAGACCAGCGGGGCGCCTCGCGGCTGTTCGAGAACCTCACCGTCGAGGCCGTGCCCCTGCCCGGCGCGATCCTCGAACTGAAATTCGACCGGCTCATGCCCGTGTGGATGCGCGAGCTCGTACGACACTTCGACATCTACCAGGAATCCATCTCCAAATACTGCCACTGCGTCGACGCAATCGTCTTCGACCAGTTCGTCACGATCTAGCCATGCCGATAGAAACCGATATCCTCCAGTGGGCAACGCTCGCGATGAGCCCGACGACATGGCTCGACGCCGTGCTCAATCTCGTCGTTGCGCTCGTCAGCGCGGCAATCATCAACTTCATCTACCGCCAGTGCCGCGGCCTGCACACCAGCCGCTCGTTCGTGCAGACGCTCTACATGCTGACACTCATCATCTGCATGATCATGATGATCATCATGGGCGTGCGCGGCACCTCCGCCGTCGCCGTCGCCTTCGGCCTCATGGGCGCCCTCTCCCTCATCCGCTTCCGCACCATCGTCAAGGATAATCGCGACACGGCGTTCGTCTTCCTCTCCGTCGGCGCGGGCATGGCGGCCGGCACAGGCATGTGGTGGATCGGCTTCGCGGGCCTGGCAGTCATCGGCCTCGTCCTGCTCTTCCATCAGAACGCCCCGTGGCAGAGCACGCGCCAGCGCGTCATCGCCAAGGTCACCATCCGCCCGAAATCGGATGACTTCGCCCCGGGCCTCCTCGCCGCGTTCGCCCAACTGGGCGACCGCATCCAGATGCTCCACCTCCGCACCATCCGCATGGGCGAGATGTTCGAGAACACCTACGAGTTCACCCTCTTCCCCACCGTCACGCCCGCCTATGCCATCCAGGAGCTCATGAAGGTCGATGGCGTCGACAACGTCAACATCTTCAACCCGGAAGAGCTCGAAGAGCCGTAACGGCCGGTGCGCCGGTGCGCCCCAGACAAGATTGCGGGATCAGTGCGCGGTCCATCGTACTCGTGCTCGTGCTCGTACTCGTACTCGGCTGCTGTCGTCTGTCACGCCGCGCTTCAGCTCCCGATCCGCCGCACTCTGAGATCTCAAATCTAAAATCTGAAATCACAACTGTCCGGTTATAAGTTAAACAGTTGCAGTTGGTTAGGTGGTTGAAGTAATTGATCTTTGTTATCCATGTTTGAAAGCGCCTGTAAAATCGGGGTATTTTCGAAAATGCTG
>JAAYZF010000429.1 GCA_012514975.1 bacterium | reverse complement strand
CTCGTCCTCGTCCTCGTCCTCGTGCTCGTGCTCGTGCTCGTCCTCGTCCTCGTCCTCGTGCTCGTGCTCGTGCTCGTCCTCGTCCTCGTCCTCGTGCTCGTGCTCGTGCTCGTCCTCGTGCTCGTCCTCGTCCTCGTCCTCGTCCTCGTCCTCGTCCTCGTCCTCGTGCTCGTGCTCGTCCTCGTCCTCGTGCTCGTCCTCGTCCTCGTGCTCGTCCTCGTGCTCGAGCCGAGTCACACCCTCGCGACGCAGCGCCTGTGAGCCGGAACACAGCCATGCACGACCATCACAGGCAGCCGGCAACGATGAACGGCCGACGACGAGGACGAGGACGAGTACACCAACACCCAACACCCAACTTCCAACTTCCAACTATGAACTATGAACTATGAACCATGAACTATGAACCATGAACTATGAACCATGAACTATGAACCATGAACCGCGTGAGGCAATCTCGGCTCGACACCCAGCAGATTCCCCAGCCTGCACAGAAGTGGAACGACGGGCGTGCCGGGTGTCACTTCGGTGAGCGCGATGCCCAGCATGTTGCAGAGCGCGCGTTTGCGCGCATCCCGCTGCTGCCGCCGCGCGAAGCCGTTCATGCCGTCAAAGCGCGCGACGGGCCGCCAGTGCGGCTCGCCCTGGATTTCCACTGCAACCTGCCGGCGCGGCCAGTACACGTCAAGATGCAGCGCGGAACCGGGCAGGGGCACATGCCGTTCAGCCGCCATGCCGGGAAACGCGTCACGCAGTTGCGCCCACCAGCGGTCCTCGAAGCATGAGGCGGTCTCGCGGCCCGAGGGCCTGCATTTCCCGATCTCGACGCTGAAATATGCCCGCACCACCGGCATGTCCCACTCGATATACAGGCTTTCGCGCGTCACGGCGAGCGGTGTTCCACGCATCCAGGTGAGCGGCACGCGGCGGGCGAACGGTGGCGCGCACTGTGCCAGCGCCACAAATCTCCGCCATGCGGTGTTCCATGGCTCGAGGGAGAGGCCCGCGGCTCCTGTTCCCACGCCTGCCAGGCGGCGCCATGCCTCGATTGGCGGTGTCCACCCGCTGTTGACACAGAGAAGAAGCAGCCGGGCGCGCTCGTGCCCTGCCTCGGGCCACACAAGCGGCGGATCAGGCCGGTCGGCGCCCTCAAGCCACTGCCATTCACTCCATAGCAGATGGCTGGAACTCGAGCCGCCTGTGGATGCGGCCCCGCGAAGCGCGGAACGTGCGAGGCGGCGGAACGCAAAAGCACGTGCACGGCCGGCCGGCATCCGCGCGGCACGCACCAGGCGCCGCACATACCCGCACGCCGGCGCGTTCGCCACGCCGTACGCGGCGCAGGGCGCATCGGCCGACTGGACGCGCTCGCGCAGCCATCTGTCGTTCTGCTCACGCATCGTTCGCGCCTCCTCTGGCGGGATGCTCCTTACTCCGCTCCGTGACCTTCATGTTCGCATCACGCCCGCCTTGAGCGTTTCCCCGTTGATGCACAGACAGACCGCGGAGGCGTCTCGCGGCGGTTCCGTGCCGTACGCATAGCCGATGCGCATGCGGGGTGAGCGCAGGCCCCGCGGCGGCAGGGGAGCGCCGGGCGCGCACTCGATCACCAGCAGTTCCGCGCCGTCGCCCATGCCCGGCTCGACGTCCGGAGACACTACCTGCATTGCGCCGGGCCAGTAATACGACGGCTCGCGTTCGACCGTGGCGACCCGGTTGGGCGGCAGGTGGTTGTGCGCTGCTGCCAGGCGCGCGAGCGCATACGCAAGCGCTGCTGTCTCGCGCCGGGGCGGCCCGCAGACCTGCCAGTCGCGTTCGCCCGCTTCGAGCGCCGCGTGTATCAGCTTCACCTCGCGCGCCGACGCGAGCATGGTGCGCAGAGGCCCGATGCGCCTCGCATGGATGCTGAGCTGGAGAGTCGCGCGCTCGATGCCGCCTGCCATGCGCACCAGGCGCGCGATACCCGGCCGCGGCGCCTCCGCCCGGCTGCCTTCCTGCCAGACCGACCAGATGTGCACGCGCCGTGCGGCTTCGCCGGCCGTGATCCTTTTGCATTGGATTCCTGCATCAGGCTCTGCCGGATGAACACACAGCTCTGCCGTACCGCCGCTGACAGTGCACGAGAGCATGACCCAGCCTTCCCTGTCGACCCATGCGCATTCCTCGAGCGCGGCATCGAGGAGCTCGTGGCTCTGTGTTTCCGTGTTTCCGCCTGCCTGTCTGTCGGGCGCGGGGCGCTGGCGCGGAGTCCCCGCGGTGACGTACGGCGCGGACGGTTCACGCAGCACGAGCTGGTCGAGTTCATGGGCGAAGAACTTCCATTTCTTCCCTGTCTTGTATGCGGCGACTTTGCCGTTCTTGATCCATCTGAGCAGCGTTGCCCGCGAGACGTTCAGATAGGCTTGTGCCTCGGGGAAATCGAGCAGGCTTTTTTCTTGTGCATTCATAACATATCATACTATATCATATTGTATCAAATCTGTCAAGAGTGGGGCGAATGCGAACCACAGCGGTAAGTGCGTCAACGCAGAGACGCAGAGGCGCAGGGAACGTCAACAGCTCCAACGCAAAGGCGCAAGGGCGCGAAGACGCGAAGCCGGTGTTGACAAGGCATGGCCGCTGCGTGCGTCGACACTCGCTCGCCTTGCGTTGGGCTCTGCGCCCTTATCGCCGCACCGATTATCCCCCATGAAACTGCGTTTGGGGATGCCCAAACGACGGGCACCGATCATCGGCCGTTCTCTGCGCCTCTGCGTCCCTGTCCCCCAGTTCTGTGGGATGCCCAAACGACGGGCACGTTGCCGTCCGCCGTTGTCGTTTGCCCAGTTCCCAGTCGTTCCTTGCGCCTTTGCGTTGAATCCGTTCTCCGTCGTACCCGTCGTCCTCCGTGCCTCTGAGGCTCTGTGGTGAGGGGCCGCGCGAAGGTTGACGAACCATGTCATTTCTATAAACTTGCAGCAGTTTGCCTTTGACAGTGGCGTGGAGACATGCTATAATCGGCCCGTTGGCCTTTCGCCGGAACCGTAAAGGGCAACGGGAACGGCAAAAGCAGTTTTGCAGGGAGCGGGAAATTCCGCCCAAGTTCTTGAAAACAAAGCAGTTGGAGAGATGGCAGAGTGGTCGAATGCGTCGGTTTTGAAAACCGAAGTGGGGGCAACCTCACCGGGGGTTCGAATCCCTCTCTCTCCGCCAAAACAATGGGGTGCGCGTCGTTGTCACGCGCACCCCATTGTTTTGAGAGAGAAGGGTGAGAACCCCCGCGTCCAGTTTCTTGATGCGCAGAGGGCGCAGCAAGAAACTGAGGGCCGCTGCGCGGCATATAGGGGTCGCGTGCGCGGGGCGGCTCGCGCATGGAAGTTCCCGTGCAGTTCCCCCGGCAGAACGCCTGTATCATCAATTCTCTTTGCGCCGTCTGCGAAGAGAATTGAGGCGCGTCAGCCTGCATGCGCAGTAGGCCGCGACTCCAGTCGTGGCCACACGTCGCGTCAACGTGTCAGCCAGACGCGCGTGTTCCGCGTGTCGACGTGACTGGAGTCACGTCGTACCCCGTGAGCCGGCGAACTTGTATCAACCGCGTCAGCCCTTATACCGGAATGTCAGTATCGTCAATTCTCTTCGCGTCGTTTGCGAAGAGAATTGATTTATGGTATGCTTAGAGTCACAATGTCGGACTACGGGGTTAATGGCGCGGTTCCAGCGGTGCATGTCGAGCGCATGCGCTGGCGCGGCGTGTTCCTCGTGGTTGCATGCGTTGCATTCGCGCTTTACTGCGTCACGCTGTATCCCGGCGTGGGTGGGCGCGCGATGCCGGGCGATGCAGCGAAATTCCAGTACATACCCGCGGCGCTTGGCGTGCCACACGCGCCGGGATTTGTGCCATACGTCGTGGCAGGCTGGCTTTGGTCGCAGCTTCCTCTGCCGGGGGGGCTGGCGGCGCGGATGAATCTGTTGTCCGCCGTGCTTGCCGCCGCGGCCATCTGGTTGTTCATGCGGACGCTGCATCGCTGCGGCGCGCCACTGGCGGCAGCAGTTCTTGCGGGCGCGGGCCTTGCGCTGAGCCCGTGGTTCTGGCACCGTGCGACTGAAGCGGGGCCGGGCATGCTGACGGTGTTGATGTGCATCGCGGCGGTGGATGCGTGGGCGCGCTGGCGCACAGGGTCGCGGTGGGCGCTTACGGCGGGCATAGCGCTTGCGCTTGCTGCTTGTCTTAACGACACGCACCTGCTGTGGCTGCTCCCGCTGGCGTTCGTGTATGTGATCATGGCGGGCCGCGGCGCGCCGTACGGCTTGCAGTTGTGGCTTGGCATTGTGGCGGGCTGTGCGTGCTGGATCGTCGCGTTCATCTTCGTGTACATCCGTTCGCGCCAGGGGGCGCCGGGGCTTGAATACGTTTTGGCGGACGCGCCTGCCGGGCGTGTCGCGGCGTTCTTGCTTGGCGCGCAGTTCTGGCCGAACTGGTTCCAGGAGCCCGCGGCGGGCATGGTGCGCCGCGTGCTCTCACTGCCGCGCGAGGCGCTGAGGATGCTGAATATTGGCGGCGTCGCGCTCGCGGTACTTGGCATCGTGACGCTTGTGCGCGCCTCGCGCGCGGCGGGGATCGCGCTGGTATGCGCGGCAGTTGCGGCGATCGCCTGCGTGGCGCACGAATACGCGGTTGACATCCGCGAGCTGTACTGGCCTGCGTGGCTTGCGCTGATGTACGCCGTCGGGCTCGGGCTGGGGGACGCATGGGCGCGCGGGGCGGCAAGCGGCTGGTTTGCCACGGCGGTGTACGGCGCGCTGCTCGTGTCGGCGTCCGCGGTGACGTGGCCGGGCATGCGTCGCGCGCCGAATCCGTACGAGATCGAGCGGCTGCTTCTCGCCGCGCCGGGCAGGGCGGTCCTGCTGGTGAACGATGTGTACACGTGGCAGGAAGTCACTAGGTATTATGCTCACACGGACCGTTTCGTTGCCGGGAGGGCGGTGACGGTGAGCGACGCGTATGGCGGCGTGCCGGGAGGCATCTACGTGTTCTTCGACCCGCAGGTTGCAAGGACGGTACGGGAAGCGGGGCTGCCGTCGGTCGTGCTGTATCATGAAGACGGGCGGACGCTCCGGGCCATCGGCACGCGCCGCGCGCCAGGGGACCAATGAACAGGCAGACGCGACACCATCTGGGCTGGGCAGCCGCGGCGGTGATCGCGCTCGGCGCGGTTCTCCTTGCGTACTGCAACACGTTCGGCGCCTCATGGCACTTCGACGATTTCCGGTGCATCGTCGAATACGATTACGAGCATGCCACACTGCGCTCGCTCTACGGTTTCGCGCCCGGCAGGTTCCTCGGGTTCCTCACCTTCTGGCTCAACTACCTGGTGTCAGGATACCGGGTGGCATCATGGCATGCGGTGAATCTTGCGGTCCACTGCATCAACGCGGCGCTCGTGTTCATGGTTGCGCAGCGCGTGTTCCTCGCATCGGGCCGCGGCGCAGCGACGCACGACGAGCGCCGGTTCGCCGCGGGCGCCGCGTGGGTGATCGCGCTGCTGTTCGCGGTGCATCCCGTGCAGACGCAGGCAGTGACGTACATTGTCCAGCGCCTTGAGCTCCTTGGCACGACGTGGGCGCTTGTGGCGCTGCTGCTGGGCATCGCGTGCGTCGAGGCGGGGACGTGGAGCGGGCGCGTGGCAGCGGGCGCGGGGGCGTTCATGGCGCTTGCGCTCGGCAGCGTGACGAAGGAGACGATTGCCGTCGCGCCTGCGCTGTTGTGCGTCTATCTCGTGCTGTTCACATTCCGTACGGCGCGGTCGCGTGTGGCGGCGGTGGCCGTGTGCGGCGTACTGGGGCTTGCCGCGGCGGCGGCGGTGCTGATGAAGGTGCATGCATTGACGCTGTGGCCGCGCGTCACGTACAATGCGGCGCCGTTCGCCGAGCTGTGGCACGATGCGCCGCCGCCGCTGCAGTACTATGCCACGCAGTGCCGCGTGTTGCTCCTGTACCTGAGGCTGTGCGTCTTCCCGTACGGCCAGCATGTCGAGCATGACATTGCGCCGAGCGGATCGTTCGGCGATCCGGCCGTGCTGGCCGCGCTGGCGATCCAGGCATGCGTGCTTGCCGTTGCGGCCGCGATGGCGCGGCGTCGGCCGGCGGTCCTGTTCGGCGTGCTGTGGTTCTACCTGTTTCTCGCGCCGTCATCGGTCATGCCGAACGGCGTATTCGAGCATCGCGTGTACGGTGCGCTGGCGGGGGTGTTGATCGCGGTATTTGTGCCGCTGGGGCGGGACGTGCTGTTTCTTCCGGCGCGCGAGCGGAGGATTGCAGGGGGCATCGCGCTCGGGGTCTCGCTTTCGCTGGCGCTCTGCTTCATCGCGCTGTCGTTCCTGCGCAACGCGGTGTGGCAGTCTGACCTGACGCTCTGGGCGGATGCGGTGGAGAAATCGCCGCGGAACTACAGGGCGAACGCCAACCTCGGCTATGCACTCATGAATGCGGGCGAGCTCGACGCGGCCCGGACGCACCTCGAACGCAGCTTCGAGCTTAACTCGAACGTCCATCTCGTCGCGAACAATCTCGGCATCCTCGAATACGAAGCGGGCGACCATGCGCGCAGCGAGCTGTATTTCCTTCATGCGCTGCGGCTGAAGCCGGGGGACCCGATGGTCGAGGCGAATCTCGGCGCGCTCTACCTCGAGATGGCGCGCCGTGCGACGAACGCGGTGTTGCTGGCCGAGGCGACGAATCTTCTCCTGCGCGCGAGCACGGTCGAGGCGCTGGGCACGCTTGGCGCGCACCAGCTCGCGATGCGCGAATGGGCGGGGGCCACCGCGTCGTTCTCGCGCATCGCCCTGCGCCACCCGCGCGCTGGGGCGGATGCATGGGCAGGCTGGTGCGCCGCATTGATCAGCCTTGGCGACGCGGCCGCCGCGCGAGAGACTGCCCTGCGCGGCCTGCGCCATTTCCCCGGTCACCAGACGCTCGAACGCATCGCCGCTTTCGATTCACCCGCAGCCACCAACACAGCCCGGAGCGCTCCATGACAGAACTGAACGAGCTTCACACGCTTGCCCATGCGCGCAAGTTCACCGCGCTCGAGGACGCATGGATGACGCTGATGCAGGACCTGCCCGGCCAGGTGGACGAGCTCATCGCCGTCATCGCCTGGCTCGTCAAGGTGAAGGAGCGCGACCGCGCGCAGCTCTACATGGCCATGCTGCTCGATGCGCTTTCGCAGCAGCGCCCCGGCGAGCCCGCCCTCGCCGTCTGCTACCAGGCGATCGCATGGTTCCCGGAGGAGGAATCATTCCGCGTGTGCGCGGCGGAGCAGTTCGCGCATGCGCATAAGGACCACCCGTACGCCGCGGCCATCGCCGCGCGCGCGGGCATGCGGACCAGCAGGCCGCTCGATGCCGTGCTCGGCGACATCGAGCTCCGCCTGCCTGTCGTGCCCGGCGCGTACGCCATCCACCGCCGCCGCCGCATCCCCGTGCGCATCGTCGAGTACAGCGCGGCCGACGACAAGCTTGTCATGACCGACGGCACTGCGCCGTTCGCCTCGAATCTTGCCACGTTTTACGACCAGTACGAATGGCTCGCCAATGACGATTTCCGCGCGTTGCGCGTTTTCGAGCCCGGCCGTCTCGCGGCCATCGCGCGCGAGAACCCGGCCGAGCTGGTCATCATGCATCTCAAGACCTGCGGCCGCGAGTCGGTGTTCCGGGATTTCAAGGACGCGGTCACCGGCGCCATCATTCCGCCGGGCGAATGGAAGGAGTGGTGGCAGGGGGCCAAGGCAGCCGTGCTCCAGCATCCGCTCATCGAGTGCGGCCAGGGGAGCCAGCCGTCGCTCAAGCTGCGCGAGACCGCGCGGAATTCCGACACTGTCAGGCAGACCGAGTTCGACCATGCCGGCCCGCGGCGCAAGGCTGCGCTTATGCTCGGCTATCTCGCCGAGGTGCGCAACGGGCTTCCCTTGAACGAGGGGCTCTGCGCGGAGTTCGCCGCCGCGCTCGCGCGCCAGGCCGGCGTGGAAGGCGAGCCTGTCACCGCGCTGTGCTCATGGCTCGCGCTGCGTGCGGCGGCGGACGTGCGCCCGGCGGAGATACCGGCGTACCATGCCGGCTGGCTCGAGGCGCCGGCGGCGCAGCGGTCATTTGCTTTTGCCTGCGGCTGGGAGGCATTGCTGATCGAGCCGTTCATTACGTTCATCCCCGGGGTCGAGCCGGGCTGGCAGGAGCGTTTTGCCGGCGTGCTGCCCTGTGCGCCGTATGCGCTGGCCGAGCAGTTGGTGAAGGCGCTGCGTGCTGCCGGGGCGTCAAGCCTTGTCGGCGGCGCGCTGGAGAAGGTGGTGTCGCCCGAGCCTGGCACAGCCGAGACATTCGCGTGGCTCTGGGCGGCCGTGGTCAGCGGCGCGCCGCCGACCGAGCTGCCGCCGCAGGACGATGTGGCATTGACGCTCACCCTTCTCGCCGCCGTCCAGCAGGCATCCGTCCAGCGCGAGCATTCGGAACAGAACCTTCACCAGACGCTTGCCACGCTGCGCCACACGGTGTCGCTCAAGCGGTACGAGCTCATCCGTTCCGTATTTCAAAAACTGAGCCCGGAGCAGACGGCCACGCTGTTCTACAGCATCTCGGCCAACACCGGCCTGAGCTCGCCCATGCGTTCCCAGCTTATGCAGATGATCGGCAAGACGGCCGGCGCGACTGCATAGGCGGATTATGGTATACTATCTTTCCACGAGAACGCGATAACACCCGCTCAACAGCCATGAATGCAGAAATGAATCCCGACGCCCTTGTCGACGGCCTCGTCGCCAGCTATGCCGAGCTGGGCGGCATCAACCACATCGACGGGCTCAACCTCCCCAACCGCCAGGAGATCATCGAGATCACCCACGAGCTCCTCGCGCTTATCTTCCCAGGCTACCTTGACAATGAACGCCTCACCAGCGCCAATGTCAAGCATGTCACCGGCTACCGCCTCGCCCGGCTCTTCGATCGCATTGCCGAACAGGTCGAGCGCGGGCTCGTCTATGAATGCAAGCGGGCGGAGAGCTGCGATTACTGCCAGTGCAGGGAGAACGGACGGACATGCGCGCGCCTGCTTTTCGAGCAACTGCCCGAGCTGCGCCGCGCGCTGAGAACGGATGTCGAAGCCGCCTTCCGCGGCGACCCTGCGTGCTATTCGCACGACGAGGCGATCCTCTGCTACCCGGGCGTGCTCGCCATCGCCATCCAGCGCATCGCCCATGTGCTCTACGAATACCACATTCCCTTCATTCCGCGGATAATGACCGAGTATGCGCACCGCATGACGGGCATTGACATTCATCCCGGCGCGAAGATCGGCGAGTATTTCTTCATCGATCACGGCACCGGGGTCGTCATTGGCGAGACAACGGTCATCGGCCGGAATGTCAAGCTGTACCAGGGCGTGACGCTTGGCGCGAAGTCGTTCCCGAAGAACGCGCGCGACATCCGCGGCCACAAACGCCATCCGACGATCGAGGACGACGCGGTCATCTATGCCGGCGCAACGATCCTCGGCGATATCATCATCGGCGCAGGCTCGGTGATCGGCGGCAACACGTGGATCACGGAATCGACCGCGCCGGGCACGACGATCATCATCGAGCCGCCGAAGATGCGCGTGAAATCCAAATCTGTTGCGCGAACGGCGGCGCAACAGATTTGAGAGCCAGGCGGACAGCGTGCTGGGCTGCAGCGGTAAAAATCTGTTGCGGGACGGCACAAAGGCGTGCGACCGGTGAGCAGGACGGGACTCCAGTCCTGTCCACACGCTGGAAGATGGCGTGTGCGTGGGATGCTGCGCCGCGCCGTTTGGAAGGTACCGGCCAAGGCGGAGCCTTGGCTTTGGGCTGCGTCGGCGTGTCCGGCGCACTCGGAAGTGGCTGCGGCCCGGCCGTGGCGAGTGCATGCCGCGGTGAAGCGGCGGCCGGGGACGGCCGCCCTCCATGATGCGCACGCAAGGTGCGCACGCGGCGGCCGTGGACGGCCGCCCTCCATGGTGCGCACGCAAGGTGCGCACGCGGGACGAAGGCGGCACCCTCGATCCCTCCGGTCACATCCCCGTGTTCTTCCTGAAATCCTTCGAGTAGTGGAACCGGAAATCCTTCTCGCCCGGCGCCGGGCGCTCGACGATCAGGCATTCGATGCCGGCGGTCTCTTCCGTCAGTTTCAGCGCCTGCCCGACAGGGAGGGTGAACAACGCGGTGGACCATGCGTCGGCCGTGGTGCAGTCTCCCGCCCAGACGGTCACGCTGACGACAGGCGTCTGCATCGGCCTGCCGGTCTTGGGATTGACGATATGGATGAAGGTGTTGGTGCCTGCCTTGTAGTAGTTGCGATAGCTGCCCGAGGTGGACACCGCGCCGTTCTTCAGCTTGATGATCCGGCCGCTGAGATGCTTGTCGGGCGTGGCCGACTCATCAGGCGCCTGGATGCCGATCTGCCACGTCTTGCCTCCCGTGGACGACATGCGGAGCTCGCCCCCGCCGTTCACAAGGAAGTTCGTCCAGCCGCGATCGAGCAGCGCCTCAGCAGCCCTGTCAACCGCGAATCCGGCCGCGATCGAGCTCAAGTCGATCTCGACGCCCGCCACGGCCACGCTGACGGCCCCTTGGTCGGGAAGCAGGCACACCTTGTCCATGCCGCTCGACCGCAGTGCGTCGGCGACGGCCTCGTCGGACGGGACGACGTTCGTTCTGCCCGGGCCGAATCCCCAGAGATGGATGATCCTGCCCGCGGCGACGTCGTACATCCCGCCTGTGGCACGGTTGAGCTCCCTGGTGATCGTCAGGCATTCCATCGTCCATTGGGACACGGGGACGATCTCGCCCGGCTTCGCGCGTCGAAGACGGGCGACCTCGCTTTCCTTGTCGAACCAGCTCAGCGTCTTCTCGACCTTCGCCATGGCGGCGAACGCATCGCTCATGGCGGCGCGCACAGCCTGCTCCCGTGACGGCGGCGCGAGCACCTGGAGCTCGACGACCGTCGCCATCTGGAAGCGCTGTTCCGTGAACTTCACCTGGCGCGAGCAGCCTGCGCCGATGAGACAAGCAAGGAGCAGGACAGCGGCTGTGGCGATGCGGTGGTGCATGACGGTGGCGGAGCAGTTAGAACATTTGGCATGTGTCATCTGACATATGATAGCTAATAGATGTCAAATGTCAGATCGCCTCTTCACCGTTCCCAACCTTTGCCTGGGAACGGTGAGATCACTTCTTGGCGTTGAACAGCGCGGCGACGTTCTTCTGCTCCTGCTCGATGGCGCGCGTAATCGTCTTGGATGTCTGGGTGGCGCTGGTCATCGCGTCTACCTTCAGCTTCTGGTCGGCGGTCTTGCCGCTGAACTGCTTCAGGAAGGCGGCCTCGGCCCCCTTGGTCACTTCCTTGTAGACATTCTTTCCTTCGACGATCTGCACGGACTCGAACGCGAGTCCGCCGGCGCCCTTGACGACCACGACGAACAGGTCGAGCTTGCCCTTGTACCCGCGTGTCTCCTTGAGATAGGCGACTTTGACGGCATTGCCCGACGCGTCGCGCGCGATGTAATAGGTGGCCGAGCCCTTTGCGGATTCCTCGACGGCGCCATTGGCCGCCTTGAAGGCCGCAACGGTCTCGTCGACGCTCGGGAACTTTGCCGCGGCGGGAATGCATGACAGCGCGATTGCCGCCGTTGCCGCCAGAATGTGTGTATGGTTCATGGTGTTGACCTTTTCAGCATGTTAGGAGTGAAACCGCCGGCGCACAACGGCCGCGGAGGCCATCGCGGTGAACAGCACCGCCGCCGGCTCGGGTATCACGTTGAAGTACAGTCTCTGCTGGAAGCCGTTCGCAGGCTCGCCGGGCGCCTGGATGCGGACGATGGCCGACGTCGGCCCGATCGCCGTCGGACGCCAGCGGAACGACGAGATGCTGACGTTGGGCGGCAGGAAGAACGAGTTGCCAAGAGCCGGTGTCATCGTGAGCCACTGGCATGAATCGTTCTGGTTCTCGCCCGCGTAGACAATCGGGTAGACGTTCGTTATCCCCAGGATCGCCGTGTTGGTGTAGCTGGCGTCCGAGGGATAGAAGAATCCCGTCCGGCTCGAATTCGTGTAGAAGAAACTCGCGCCGGTGACAGTGTCGACGCGGCCGATAAGCGTCAGCGTGGCGGACACGGTGAGCGACGCGATGACAATGAGGGCTCCAATGATCTGCTTCATAGCACTCCTTTGACGGTTGCTGCATCTGGTTATTCAGGGGTCTGTTTTCAGAATTTGAACGTGAAGACGGTTTGCATCAGGAACGACGGGTCGTTCTTCTCCTTCGGGTATGCCGTGCCCGGCACGAACCAGCCGAACGTGAATCTGGTCTCGAACCAGTCGCGCCATTCATACGTGGCAAAGCCGTCGAACTCGCTGCCGACGTGCCAGCTTGTCTTGTTGTCGAAGCGCGGCTGCGTGTAATAGTCCTCGTCTGAAATATATCCACGGTTGTTCACTTTCCAGAACTGGTAGAAGGCGGAGCCGAGCTTCACGGTGCCGTACTTCTCGCTCTGGTAGCACGTCAGCCAGTTCTCGAGATGCAGCGTGCGCAGGTTGGTGGGCTCGAAACCGGCGACGGCGGACTTGAGCGGATAGCTGCCCGAGATCGGCCGGAAATTCCGCGAGTCCGTGTCGGGCCAGTTGCCAAACCTGGTCGCCGTGGTCGAGAACGCCGTGGGGTCGCCCGAGG
>JAAYZF010000428.1 GCA_012514975.1 bacterium | reverse complement strand
TCATGTCCATGCCCAAGTCGTGCCAGCTTCTCGATTTCGCTTGCTCAGTACAGATGTCGAATACTTTCCGTATATAGTCCGTTTCTGGTTCATCTCCCGTTTGGTTGAACGTCCAGTGGAGGGCCGGCACCGAGTGGAGCCGTCCCGCAAAGCGGGAACGAGTTCGGCGAGGTGCCGGACCGGCCGGACGCCCATGCCGCGACGTGCAATGGGCACTTGCTCGCGGCAGCGCGCCGGCCTGCGTGCGATGGAGATGTAAGTTGCACACTGTCATATGGTTACGCGACTGTAGAGAGACTTGTGCGGGCAACCAGATGGGGTTTTCGTCAGAAAACCCTCAACTAAACGGGAGATGAACCTGCAATCTTTCCATTTCGCTCCACGGGTCTGCTTGCCCAAACATGCTGCTCTCATGAGCAGTCTGGTCTGTATGCCGGTAGTGCAGCTCGGTTCTGCACCTCGAGAAGAGGCAGTACCCTTCCTTCAGGTGTAGTATCTCTTGATCCGTTCGCGGTCTTCGTTCTCCTTATCCGCTTTGAAGTACATTTCGATGAGCTCGATCGTGTCGGTTTCCACGCGCCAGGCATAGATGACGCGAATGCCAGACTGAACTCCACGTCCTTTCAGTGCGCGGCAGGCGAACTTCCGCGCCTTGTACACAGGCGGATCAGGCACGCCAAGCCCGTCGATGCGCACAATGCCCTGGGTCGCCACGCTCAGTTTGTGAAAGAGCTGGAGCTCGGTTTCGATGAATGTCTCGAGGTCTTCAGGCAGCGTACGGAACCGCTTGGACAGTTTCTTCAAGTCCTTTTCGAACTCCGGCAGTCTTCTGACATGGGCAAAGACACCGCTCACATTCCGCCTCGAGGCTCACCTATCGGCCTGCGTTACCGCCTGGTATTCACGCACCGTGTACGGCACGGTGCGGTAGAACACCTTCTCGTAGTCTATGATCTTGCCGTCCTGACTGGTGAGCCACGGTACGTCACCGTGGGAATATTCGCTGATCTGCTGTGCGTTCATGTCCGAGAGGCGGTTGAGCACTTCGTCGATCACGGCAATCTCGTGCGCTTTGAATGCCGTCAAGTCAGGCGGGCGGAGCGGCAGGTACTTGCGTTGAGGGTATTTGAAGTACTGACTTTTCACCTCAACGAGCTCGTGTTTGCCCATCATGTCCTTCACGACTTCCTGAAACTGCACCGGACTTGGCCCGTAATGGTTCTTCATGTACGCGGCGCCGGTCAACTGCTCCTCGAACCGCTCATAGAAATCGAAATCAATGAAGTAGAGCAGTTTGTACAAGACCGTCTCGCCAATGTTCGGCTTGGAGCCGACGCGATTGAGAATGTAGAGGAGGACCTCCTTGAACTTGCGCACGTTTCTGGCGGGCACGTTGATGCGCATGCCACGGGGTGGCGTCTCGGCGGTCTTGGACACGCCAAGTTCCACTTCGGGCAAAGGCTCAGCGCCCAGGAGGACTTCGGTTGAGACGTTCAGCACGCGGCCGATACGTACCAGCTCGTCGACGGAGACTTTGCGTTCACCGTTCTCGATCTGCGAGACGGATGGGCGCGGCAGTGCAAGCTGCGTCGCAAGGTCATGCTGCGACATGCCCAGGCGTTCACGCAGCTTACGCATCCTGCGCCCGATGGTTTCACTTGTGGTATTCATGGAGGCGTCCCTCGTTGTCACGCTCTCATTATACCAAATGTAATGAATTCTGTCAAGTGCCTGTCGGTTTTTGCTACATTTCATCCGCCATGGCGCCCGTGCAGGCCGCTATGACTGACCACGGCAGCGCAAGCCGGTCACTTTCCCACGGGGAAGTGCGCATGGAACTGGATCGTCGCCGCGCGGCCGGGCACGAACGGCGGCAGCCACACCGCGCGGCTGCGGATCACAAGCCGCACATCCGCGTCCTGCGCGTCGCATGCACGCATCGTCTCGGCCCATGCGCTGTCAAGATGGAACACGTACCAGTCATTGTGCAGTGCGAGCGACCATTCGGTGACATTCGTGCCGCAGAGCGCGCGGAGAGTGGCGTCGGCTGAGGCGGCGTCGAGGCGGCCGAAGCGGTACGTGCCATTCTCCTTCGCGGCCACGAGGGCGCCGCGGGCGATGTCCCACGGGATATCGAGCGTGACGGCGGGTTGTTCGAGCGAATCGGGCTGTTCGGTCGAGAGGTCGTAGAGGAAGGCATGAAGGCTGTCGCCCCGGTTGTTCAGGAGGGGCTCGTAGCGCGTGGCGGCGATGGGCGCGTTCGCCGCGGCGGCAGCGCCTGTCCAGGCCTTGCGCGCGCCGCTTGCAGGCGCCCACGAGACGCGTGCGCCGCCGATCGAGCAGGCGAACCCGCGCAAGAGGATCGTGCCATTGCGCGCAAAGCCGGGCAGGTCTCCCCCGCCGCTCGCGACGATGCGCACCGGCGGCGATGTGGACGCAGCGGCCGGCACTGCCTGGTCTGCCCCGGGCGTGCGGAACAGCGCGCCGCTCCGGCACTCGATCACCTCGCGCCGCACGAACCCGATGGGCGGATCGCCAACCACAAGGATGTACTCGAGCAGCGGCTCATCCTTGGTCGTGTTCCGCACAGGCAGCGGGATGAATACCGTACCGCGCGGCTGTACGGCAAACCCGACTGCTGTGCCGAGGACTTCCGTGCCCAACGAGCCCAGGATGCGCACGGAGCCGGAGAACCGCAGGTTCTGCTCGTTGCGTACAGCGAGCGTGAGGGCACCGGCCTGCAGGTTCACCCGCGCGGCGACGAGCAGCGGCGCGCGCGTCTCGACTTTCGCCGTCGATAGCCATGTCGCCGGCGCCTCGCGGAACAGGAGGAACACCGGCTCGCGCCCGAGCAGGCAGCCGTAGAGTTCGCCGCCCGCCCGTTTCACCGCGTTCGAGCTCGCGGCATCGAGCCCGCCAAGATAGCCTGCCTGCCCCGGATTGAACATGAATGCCACTGTCTCGCCTGTCACGACCACATCAGCCCACACCGCCAGGCAGTGCATCGCGGTGGTCAGCGCGTATGCCGCGTAGTACACGCCCGTCGCGGCCTGGCCGGCAGCAGTCAGTTGCGCGGCAGTGAGCGCGTTGCTGACATCGGCAGCCACGTCTCCCGGCGGCGGCGGGGCATAGATGCACGCCTGTTCGTAGACAGTCCGTTGCTGCCAGCAGAAGCGCGTGATGCCGGCGGTCGAGGCCGTCGTCCCGGGCGCGCCCCAGTCGATGTCGGCTGCAAACGCCGCCGGAGCGGCCAGCAGCGGCAGGAGGGCTGCGAGGCGCGTGGCCCGGGCGGGTGTCGTTCGGCGCGATGCGCATGGCGCGGCGCAGTGTCTTGATGTGCGTGTCTCAGGCACTTCGATGGTCTCCTTTTCTGTGGCGGCAGGCGCATGCCGCAACGGCCGCCGCGAGGCAGAGCACGCTCGGCTCGGGCAGCACGGTGATGTTCACGGCGCAGGCCGATTGTTTGCCGTTCGCGGTGGCAGTGAAGACTACCGCGTGGTCGCCCACGTCACCCGGGCCGGGCGTCCATGCATACAGCCCAGTCACCGCTCCCTTCGCGCCAGGCGCAAGGAATCTCGCCGCATCGGAGCATGCAAGCGTAATCATGTCGCCGTCAGCATCAGCCGCGATGACGGCGAATGACAGCGCCATTCCCTCGACAACTTCCCTGTTGGCCGGCGGCGTGAGCACGGGCGACCGGTCGGAGACAGTCGAGCTCGGGAAGGCGAAGTCTTTTACCACGCCCATGTGCTGCATGCTTGCCGCGCCTGAATCGCCCGATTGGACAGGCGGGGGCAGCATGGAATAGGGCGATGACACGCGGCTGTCGTACACCAGCCCGTCGGCAAAGGCATGGCCAAGGACAGTGGCCGGCACCTGCCGTGCCTCGAGCGCGCTGCTGGCCAGCACATAATCGAGCGGCTTCGAGCGGTTGGCGCTCGTGTTGTCGTTCGCGGCCTGGTCTGCCGGCTGGCAACTGTCGCTGAAGATCGTCTTGAGCGTCGTCAACGCGGCCTCGGTGCGGTTCGCCGCGTTGAGGTCGCCTGCCAGCACGATGCACTCGGTGGGCGCGAACGCCGAGCGGACATGGTTCGTCAGGTCTCGTGCCTCGCCCGGCCGCTCGGAGCTGTCCGTGCTCAGGTGGACGCTGACAACATGCATGTCCACCGGGCCGGGAATGTCAACCGTCGCCCATGAATACTCGCGGTCAGGATAATACGCATCCCTGGCATTCCATTCGCCCGAGGCAAGAATCGGCCATCGGCTCACAACACCGTTCGGCTTGCTCCCGCTGCCGCGGCAGTAGAAGTAACTGGCGCCGAATGCCGTGTCGACAAGCTGCCTGATCGTGCCGGACTGGTAGTTGAATTCCTGGATGGCGACGACATCGGGCTTCAGGCCCTGGAAAATGCGGATGCCCGGCCCTTCGTACGACGAGTAGTTGCCGCTCGTCAGGTTCGCCGCCATCACGCGGCACGTGGTGATGATGCTCTCACCGCTGACGCTGAACACGGTGTAGCTGCCTGTCAGCCCCGGCGACAGCAGACCGTTCGTGCCAAGATACGATGCCGCGCAGGCCACGACCGTGCCGGCCCCGTAGCCGGGCACGGCCGCCGTGTAGACGAGGCCGGTCGAATGCGCCGCCGTGACGGTCGAAACGCTCGCCCACCCGTCCGTCGTGTGCGCCACCATGACGCTCGCGACTGCGTGCGCCGGCATGTCAGCCACTGCATAGACCGTGACTGCCTGGCCATTGGTCGGCGTCACGCTGAAGGCCATGGAAGCGGCGAGCGCGTGGCACGCCATCCCGGCACACAAAAAGACTGTGATGAATGCTCTTGCCATCCGCCTGTCATTGCCAATCCGCACGGCGCATGGGCCGCGCAAGCGTCGATCACTACTAGAATAAAGTATACCATTTCCCATCGCCTGATGCCAGCACGCATGAGAAACATCCTGGAATTCCATGTAAGGGCCGGCGCGGTTGACACGCGTTCGCCGGCTCGCGAGGTACGACGTGACTCCACTTGACACGTTCCCGCCCGCCGGCTATACTCTTGTAAGTTCGGTGTCTCATGAAAGATTGCAGTCGCAACAGCATGGACGCGTTGACCGCCGAGGCGCACCGCGTCGCGCATATGACGGCCCGGCGCATCTGCCTGGTCATTCCGTCCGTGTGCGCCGCGGGCGAGCAGTTCCCGCTTCGCATCAGCGTCACAGGCTGGGACGGTCTGCCGTGCGGCGACGTCACGAACACCCTCGTGTTCGAGGAATGCCAGGGCGTTGACGGCCTGCCGCGCACGTTCAGTCTCGCACCCGGCGAGGCCGGCGCGCGCATCGATGGCCTCAGGGCCGCCCGGCCCGGTGTCGCAATCGTGCGCGCCCGCGTCGCCGGCACCGGGCACAAGGACGGCGACCCGCGCATCGTCTCGAATCCCGCCTGGGTGTTCGATACGCCGCCCTACCGGCTCTTCTGGGGCGATCTCCACGTGCACACGTCATTCTCGAATTGCAGCGGCTGGCGTTGTCTCGATCCGGAATGGTGCTATCGCTATGCCCGTGAGGTGAGCTGCCTCGACTTTGTCGCGCCCGCGGACCACCTGCGCGGAATTGCCGCCGACGCGAAGCGCTGGCCCCGCCTGCAGCACCTCGCAAGGCAGTACAACGATCCCGGACGCTTCGTCTCGTTCCTCGCCTTCGAGAGCTCGCATGCACAGGGATGCGGCGGCGACAACAATGTCTACTACCTCGATGACGACGCGCCGTATTTCTGGCTCGAGCGCGACGACATGCATGGCATCGCACCCGCCGTGCCCCTGCAGGAGTTGTGGAAGCAGCTCGATGCGAACGGCCGGCCGTACTTCACCGTCCCCCATCACACCGGCCGCGCGGGCAAATTCCGCTCGTGGGACGAAAACTGCTACAGCCCCGCGCGCGAGCCGCTGTTCGAAATCTACTCGAGCTGGGGCTCGTCGGAGATGCGCTGGTCACGCTATCCGATGAGCGGCGGCAACAACGATGCGCCATCGTACTTCACCGACGCGCTCAAGGCAGGCACGCGCTTCGGTGTCATCGCGTCGAGTGACGATCATGCCACGCTGCCCGGCAGCGTGCACCAGTTTCGCATCGAGCCGTTCCGCGTGCCCACGATGCAGGGACATGCGCACAAAGGCCTTGCGGCAATCCGCGCGCCCGAGCTTGCGCGCGCCGCGCTCTTCAACGCCATGCGGCAGCGGAACACGTATGCCACCACGCACGCCCGCTCGCTCGTCGACCTGCGCATTGGGGACGCAGGCATGGGCGGGGAAATCGCCGCCGATGCGTCGCTGCGGCGCAGACGCACGATCCGCGTGCAGTGCACGATTGCCGACGCGAACACATGCCGCGTCGTGTTGATGCGCAATGGCGAAGAACTCGCCGTGCAGTCGTTGCGCGGCCCGCAGGTCGCTTCAGCCATCAACGAAGTCGTGTTCGATGACGACGTACCGCTCGAACGCGTGGCGCTCAAGGACGCGCCGTTTCATCCCGCGCCCTTCGCCGTGTATCACGCCCGCATCGAAGACCAGAACGGCGGCGCCGCGTGGACAAGTCCCGTGTGGATTGACCTGTAAACAGAATGAAATTGCAGTGCTCACCAAAAGGATTCCCATGAAGATAATCGCCTTCAACGGCAGCGCGCGCAAGGACGGCAATACGGCCATCATGCTCGGGACAGCCCTCGCCGAGCTCGAGGAAGAAGGCTTCAAGACCGAGCTCATCCAGCTCGCCGGACAGGCTATTCGCGGCTGCACCGCCTGCGGCGCGTGCTTCAAGAACAAGGACGGCCACTGCGTCATCACAAACGACGTCGCCAACATGTGCATCGACAGGATGCGCGAGGCCGACGGCATCATCATCGGCTCGCCCACGTATTTCGCCGACGTCACCACCGAGACGAAAGCGCTGATCGACCGCGCGGGTTTCGTCGCCCGCGCGAACGGCTGCATGTTCAGGCGCAAGGCCGGCGCAGCGGTCGTCACCGCGCGCCGCGCGGGCGCCATCCATGCCTTCGACACGATCAACCATTTCTTCACCATCGAGGAAATGATCATTGTCGGCTCCACGTACTGGAACCTTGGCATCGGCCGCGCGCCCGGCGAAGTCGAAAAGGATGAGGAAGGTCTGAACACCATGCGCACCCTCGGCGCAAACATGGCGTGGCTGCTGAAGAAGCTTGGAAACAAAGAGTGAACGACGACGAGGTGACCGTCGTTTGGTCATCCCCCAATGCTGTTCTGGGGGAACGATTACGATGACGAGGATGACGGATCATTAGCCACTGACCATCGACTATCAACTATCGACCATCAACTGCCGACTGTCATTCAATCTGAAATCTGAAATCTCATATCACAACTGTCCGGTTAAAGTTTCTGGAAGTCGTGATAACTACATGTGATTACGTATGTTAATGAGCGATTTGGTTTTAACCGATTTCAATTTGCCTGTATACTATTGGGAACTTCTGAGAGGAGT
>JAAYZF010000427.1 GCA_012514975.1 bacterium | reverse complement strand
TCCTCGTCCTCGGCGAAAGCGGCACGGGCAAGGAGCTGGTGGCGCAGGCGATCCACTACAACAGCCTGCGGGCGGACAAGCCGTTTGTCAAGGTCAACTGCGCCGCGCTGCCCGAGACGATTCTCGAGAGCGAGCTGTTCGGCCACGAGAAGGGCGCGTTCACCGGCGCGCTCTCGGCGCGCAAGGGCCGGTTCGAGCTTGCCGCGGGCGGGACGATCTTTCTCGATGAAGTAGGCGATTTTTCGCCCGCGACGCAGATCAGGCTCCTCCGCGTCATCCAGGAACGCGAATTCGAGCATGTCGGCGGCACGGAGACGATCAAGGCCGATGTGCGCATCATCGCGGCGACGAACCGCGACCTTCTGAAACTCATCGACGAGGGTTCGTTCCGCGAGGATTTGTACTACCGGCTCAACGTCTTTCCGATCCACCTGCCGCCGCTGCGCGAGCGCAAGACGGACATCCCGCTTCTCGCCGACCATTTCGTCGGGAAATACAGCGCGCTCAATCACAGGGACATCCGCCGCATCTCGACCCCGGCGATCGACATGCTCATGAGCTATCACTGGCCCGGCAATGTGCGCGAGCTCGAGAACTGCATCGAGCGCGCCGTGCTTGTCAGCAACGACAACGTCATCCATGGCCACCATCTGCCGCCCACGCTGCAGACGGCCGAGGCGTCCGGCACCGGCGCCAGCGGTTCGCTGCAGGACCAGCTCGACAATCTCGAGCGCGACGTTATCACCGACGCGCTCAAATCCGCGCGCGGCAATGCAGCGAAGGCCGCGCAGATACTCGGGATCACCGAGCGCATCATGGGCCTCCGGCTCAAAAAGTTTTCGATCGACTACCGCCGCTTCCGCCCGCAAAGACAACGGCGTGCGGCCGGCGCGCAAGACGATGGCATTTAGTCCTGTCACCCCTGGTGTGAACTGCCGTCCGCTGCATATCCCCGGGCTGCATTTCACGATCCTCCATGGCACTTCATCTTCATCCGGATTCCACCGTTCTCCTTGCCGCACCGCCTGCGCCCGTGCATGCCCGGCTGGCCGCCGAGGGCATCCGGCAGGACGACCTGCAGCTCTGCACGCCGACGGACATTGACTTCTTCGGCACGTACCAGACGCAGTGGCTTGTCGTCACCGCCGACCGCCTGCTCGTGCTGACCGAGGACGAGCCCGCGGCGGTTCTCCTGTCGCTGGCGTTGAAGGACTCGACCGAGTTCCGCTGCCACGGCACCGTCGGCTCCGGCATCCTCCAGGCGAGGGTGGGCGGCATCTACATCGACGTCATCCGCTACAGCAACCGCCACGCCGAGCGGTTCCAGAAGGCGGCGAAGAAGCTCGAGCGGTTTCTCCGCGGCGAGCCGATCACCGTCGCGCCCGAGGACAACGAGAACGCCAGGCGGTGCACGACGTGCGGCCTGATGCTCGAGTACGTGGGCGACACGTGCCCGCGCTGCGTGAGCAAGGGCGCCGTGCTCGCCCGCATGTGGAAGCTGATGAGCGCCTACCGTTTCGCCGCGCTCGCGATGGTCGGCCTGCTGCTTGTGGGCATCTGCCTTGATCTCGTGGGCCCGCAGCTCACGCGTTATCTGGTCGACCACGTGCTCCCGGGCACGCCCGAGGCGGCGCGGGAACTCCAGGCCGACCCGGGGCTCACGCACAAGCATCTCATCCTCCTGCTCCAGCTTGTCGGCATCCTCGCCAGCGTCCAGGTGGTGCGCATGGTGGTCAGCGTCATCAACGGCCGGCTCAGCAGCGTCATCGGCACGTCCATCACGTTCGACATGCGCGGCCGCCTCGTCAATCATCTCCAGCGCCTCTCGGTGGCGTATTACGACCGGCAGCAGGTCGGCTCGCTCGTCGGCCGTGTGGCGTACGACACCGAGGCGCTGCACGGGTTCGTCAACCAGCTCACGGGCGGTTTCCTGTTCCAGGTGGTGATGGTGATCAGCGTGGGGATCATGATGTTCAGCATCAACGTCAAGCTGGCGCTCTTCACGCTCATTCCCGCGCCGCTGGTGATGACGGGCAGTTTCATCTTCTGGCGCTACATCTATCCGCGCTATTACCGTTTCTGGGACGCATCGAGCAAGCAGGCCGGCACGCTCAACGGCATCCTCTCGGGCATCCGCGTCGTCAAGGCGTTCAGCCAGGGGGACCGCGAGGTCAGGCGCTTCAACGCCGTAAGCAACCGCCTCCAGCACTCGCGCCAGAACGTGGACAAGTCGACCGCGACGTTCAATCCCATCATGGGCCTCATCTTCCAGTTCGGCGGCTGGATCGTCTGGTACGTTGGCGGGCGCGACGTCATCGGGCAGGACATGACGCTCGGGTCGCTCATGGGCTTCTTCGGCTACCTCTGGATGTTCTACGGCCCCCTCGGCACGCTCACGCAGTTCACCAACTGGCTCACCCAGTTCGTCACGCAGGCGCACCGCATCTTCGAAATCCTCGACACGCCGGTGCACATCAGCCAGCCCGCGCACCCGGTCCACATCACGCCGATCAAGGGCCGCATCACGTTCGACGGCGTGTCGTTCGGCTACAACCGCCATTCCCCCGTGCTCGAGGACCTCGACCTGGTGATCGAGCCGGCGGAGATGATCGGCGTCGTAGGCCGCAGCGGCTCGGGCAAGACGACGCTCGTCAATCTCATCTGCCGCTTCTACGACGTGGACGAAGGCGCGGTGAAGGTCGACGACGTTGACGTCCGCTCGGTCCACACCGAGGAGTTGCGCAGCCAGATCGGCGTCGTGCTCCAGGAACCGTTCCTCTTCCGCGGCAGCATCTGGGAGAACGTCACCTACGGCAAGCCGGACGCCGATCCCGAGTCGGTCATCAAAGCCGTCAAGGCGGCCAATGCGCACGATTTCATCATGCGCGCGGCGCACGGGTATGACACATGGGTGGGCGAGCGCGGCGCGGGCCTCTCCGGCGGCGAGCGCCAGCGCGTCAGCATCGCCCGCGTGCTTCTCACCGACCCGCGCATCCTCATCCTCGATGAAGCCACCAGCAGCGTCGACGCGGAAAGCGAGGCAGCCATCCAGGCCGCGCTCGCCGAGGTCGTCAAGGGCCGCACCACCATCGCCATTGCCCACCGCCTCAGCACGCTGCGCAGCGCGAAGCGGATTCTCGTGGTCGATCGCGGCAAAATCGTCGAGTCAGGCCCGCACGACAAGCTCATCGAGGCCAACGGCCTCTATGCCAAACTCGTCAAGATCCAGGGCCATATGTCCCAGCCCACCGTCGACCATCTCGCGCACCAGCGCGTTGAGCCGAAGGAGACGACCGGCATGTTCGAAGGAGGCCCGCTGCCCGACCCGCGCAGCCACCATCCCCGCTGGCTCACGCCCGAGCTCGCCAAAATCCACATCGGCAGCCTTAACGCGCTCCACGTCTCGATCGTGCAGGAACGCATCTACGGCGGCGTCTATGCCGTGCGCTGCCTGCCCGTGCAGTACCCGCGCGAGTTCATCTCGCTCCGCTTCGTCGACCACGACAAGCGCGAAGTCGAGATCGGCCTCATGCGCAGGCTCGATGAATGGCCGCGCGAGGCGCAGACCCTGGTCGAGCAGTCGCTCCGCAAACGCTACTTCGTCCACACCATCCGCTCGATCCGCGCCATCGAGCAGCTCGGCGGCTATCTGCGCTTCGATGTCGACACCGATCTCGGAGAAATACAATTCATGATGCGCTGGCAGGGCGAACGCGCGCAGGACTACGGCGCGGCGGGCAAGATGCTCATCGACACCGAGGAGAACCGCTACCTCATCCCCAATGTCCAGGAGCTGCCCGAGGAGGAACGCGCCCTCTTCATCCGCTTCATCTACTGGTGAGCAGGCGCCGGAACCGGATCGCGCGCCCTTGCAAATCGCACGCCGATAGTGTATAATTGGTTTTGCCTGTTGATCGGGGCGTGGCTCAGCCTGGCTAGAGCGCTTGGTTCGGGACCAAGAGGACGGTGGTTCAAATCCACTCGCCCCGACCATCTTTCCCCCGCGCGGAATGCCCGCATCCGCCGTATCCGGCCGTGCCGTTGACTTTTCCCCGCCCTTTCACTATCATTTCACGGCTTTTATGAGACCGGCGATTCTTGCACTCGAGGACGGCACCGTGTTCCGCGGCTCAGCCTTCGGCGCCAATGTTGACGCCGCGGGCGAGATCGTGTTCAACACCTCCATGACCGGCTACCAGGAGATCATCACCGATCCGTCGTACAAGGGACAGATGGTGACGATGACCTATCCGCTCATCGGCAACTACGGCGTCAATCCCGAGGACGTCGAGTCCTCGCGGCCGCATCTCGAAGCGCTGGTCATCCGCGAGCTCAGCCGTGTTGCGTCCAACTACCGCGCCACCGAATCGCTCGATGCCTACCTTGCCCGCCATGGCGTCCCGGGCATCCAGGGCATCGACACGCGCATGCTTACCAGACATCTGCGCGAGAAGGGCGCGCTGCGCGCCTGCCTCTCATCGGCAGAGGCCAGCGCCGACACGCTCGTCGACAAGGCGCGCGCCGTGCCCAGCATGGAAGGCAGCGACTTCGTCAAGGCGGTCACCTGCGCCAGCCCGTATGAATGGGACCCGGACGACACGCTCAGCATCCCCTGGCAGGACGCGTCGCGGCGGCAGTCATCGCCGCGCAGCCTGCCGCCGGTGGCGTTCCGCGTCGTTGCGATCGACTGCGGGATCAAGTGGAACATCCTGCGCATCCTCCGCCAGCTCGGCTGCAAGGTCACGGTCGTCCCTGCAGGCACAAAGGCGGCGGATATCCTCGCGTACAAGCCTGACGGGCTCTTCCTGGCCAACGGGCCGGGCGACCCGGCGACGCTGCCCTACGTCTTCAACGAGGTGCGCGCCATGATCGGCAGACTGCCCATCTTCGGCATCTGCCTCGGCCACCAGATGCTCGGCCTTGCCTTTGGCGGCAGGACGTTCAAGCTGAAATTCGGGCATCACGGCGCCAACCAGCCCGTCATGAATCTCGTCACGCGGCGCGTCGAGATCACGTCGCAGAACCATGGTTTTGCGGTCGAGTACGATTCGCTCGACAAGGGTGAAGTCGAGCTGACACACCTCAACCTGAACGACAGGACGTCCGAAGGGCTCCGCCACAGGAAGCACCCCATCTTCTGCGTGCAGTACCATCCCGAGGCCGCTCCCGGCCCGCACGATCCGTTCTACCTTTTCAACCAGTTCGTCGACCTGATGAAGTAAGGCCGCCGCACGGAACGCGGGTCAGCCGCGTCACTCAGCGGCAGGCGTGTCGGCGGCGGATGCGCTTCGCAGCGTCACGCGTAGAATCTCGCCGGGCCGCCAGAGGCGCATGCGCGGCCCCCACGTGCCCGCGCCGCGCGAAACGATCACGGTCATCCCGTCCACTTCATACCGCCCGGCAAGCAGCGGGTAGCGCCTCTTGACCACATAGCCGAAAGGCCACACCTGCCCGCCGTGCGTGTGGCCCGAGAGCATCAGCCCGGCGCCGCCTGCCGCCGCCTGCTCCGCCCGCCACGGGGTGTGCGAGAAAAGGATCGTCGCTCCCGGCGGGCGATTCGACAGGGCGGCCGCGACGTGGTCGACGTTCTGCCTGCCGCGGCCGCGCCTGCTGGCGGTAAGGTCCTCGACGCCGGCCAGCACGAGCCCCGGCCGCACTTCAGCCCATTCATCGCGCAACACGACGAATCCCGATTGCTCGAGCATCGAGACGCTCAAATCGCGCCGGCCATAGAACTCGTGGTTGCCAAGGACGGCCCACAGGCCCATTGGCGCGGAAAGCGTGCGGAACGCCTTGAGGTATCCCGCGGCGCGCTCGCCGTCCGTCTCGAAGATATCGCCGAGCAGAACGATCAGATCGGGCTTCAACCCCCTGATCTGCGCGGCGCGCCCTTCGAGCCACCGCGCACCGAGATGCTCGCCAAGATGCAGGTCCGACATGCCGACGATCACCGTCCCGTCAAGTTCGACTGGCAGGCCCTTCATGGCCACCTCGTAGTCAACGACCACAGGCGGCCGCAAGCCCTGGATGAACGCGATGATCGAAAGCGCGGCGCCCGCCGCGAGCGCACATCCGCGCAGCATGGCCGCATGGCGCGGGAACAGGAGGCCGAAGACGGTGAGTATGTCGACGGGAAGCAGACAGATCGTCGTCAGAAACACCACGACCATCCAGCTCATGGTCCAGAACTCGAGCGCGCTTGCAAGGAGGCCGGAAGCGTCATGCCTGAACAGGCGGCCAAAGCAGAACAGCAACCAGAGCAGGAGCGCGGCGGCGAAAATGACCGGCCGCGACACGTGCCTCGTGATCAGCGACACTGATGCAGCGCGCAGGAACACATACGCGTGCATCAGTGTGACAGTCACTGTGAGAACCGTGCCAAACATGCCATGATTCAAAGTGAAATCAATGTGGACGGGCGCTCAGCGCCCGCTGACTCACTGCCCGCCGGCGTCGGAAGAGCCGGCCGCAATGGACCTGTGCCCGTGTGCACCATGTTCAGTTCTCATGATAGCACATTCGCGGGATGAATGTCAAAAGAAGGGGGGATTCATCTGATGCACGAGAAGCACGTATCCTGGATTTCTGAAGGGGCGCACGTGGTG